>JALSNI010000001.1 GCA_026987075.1 Persephonella sp.
CTGAAGTTTGAGCTTCTTGTGTGGGTAGATGTCCAAAAAGTTCCTATCCCTCTTGCAAAGAGTAATCTGAACTATCAGATATGGCATGCATTCAAAAAGCATAAAATCCAGATACCCTTTCCTCAGCAGGATATCTGGTTTAAAAATGAGCTTGTTATCAAAAAAGACTGATTTTTACTTTTTTGTTTTTATCAGAGATTTCAGCTCTTCTGGAAGGTTTTCAGGGTTTGGGCTGTATATCCACGGTTGATTTGGAACTGTTGTGTATGCTGGAGCAAGAGAGTTAGGGTAATCTCCAAGGGGCTTAATGTAATCAGGGGTGGGGTTGAATATTATGAGATTTGGGTCATCAAGGGAAAATTCTCCTTTTCCTGCCTGCTCGTTCATAGAGGTAAATACCTTTATCTGCTTTACTCCGTAATAGTTTGTGTCAACCTTTGCAGGATGGCAGGTCATACAAAATACACCAACCTGCGAGCCTTTATTTGTGTTTACTCTAAGATATTTCCAGTTGGGATTTGATGGGTGAGGGTCGTGACAGCTGACACACTGCAGAACTCCGTTTCTCAGCAGTTTTTCAGGAACTTTTGCTATCTTAGGATTAGGTTTTATGCCAACAGGGTGTGTCATATGCAGATATATAGGTCTTATGCCCGCTCCACCGAACTCTGTAAGATTATGGCAGCCAAGACATAGAGCATTTATGTCTTTGACCTTTTCTCCAGTTCTTGGGTTTATGTATTTATCATTTTTAACCTTAAAAATCTTTTGTGCCTTTGCATAGTGAGGGTCGTGACAGCCGAGGCAGTCTAATCCTTCATGGGGTCCAAATCCAAAACTGTTTGCACACAATAAAAAAAGGGCTGAGAAAAGATAGACTAATTTTTTCATTGTTTCCTCCCCTTTATTGAAAGATATCTTATATAGTTTTATATATTATTATTATGGTAAATAAAAATCAAGCAGTCTAAAGCTCTAACGATTTATTTTTTATTATATCCTTCGCTCTATTTATAAACTCTTCAATTGTAAGATTTCCCATGTTTCCTTTTTTCTTTGTTCTTAGGGATACTGTTTTGTTTTCCATTTCTCTGTCCCCAACTATCAGCATGTAAGGCACTTTTTGGAGCTCTGCATCTCTTATTTTTTTATTCATTCTTTCGTTTCTTTCGTCTATCTCTACCCTCAGCCCTTCTTTTTCCAGTTTTTCTTTTACTTCTCTTGCATATGGAAGGTGAACATCTGATATGGGAATAACTACAGCCTGAACAGGAGAAAGCCATAAAGGAAGAAGTCCTGCATAATGTTCAATAAGTACTCCTATAAACCTCTCTATTGAGCCGAATATTGCCCTGTGTATCATGTATGGTCTGTGTCTCTGATTGTCTTCTCCTATGTAATACATATCAAACCTTTCAGGGAGATTAAAATCAAACTGAACTGTTGAGCACTGCCACAGTCTTCCTATTGCATCTTTTATTTTGACGTCTATTTTGGGACCGTAAAATGCTCCTCCTCCTTCATCAATTTCGTAATCAAGTCCCACACTTTCTATTGCTTTTCTCAGTGAGTTTGTGGCAACATCCCACATCCTGTCGTCACCTACAGACTTTTCTGGTCTTGTTGATAGATAAACCTTAAATTCCTCAAAGCCGTAACTTCTCAAAGTATCTAATATCAGATGGAGAACATCCTGTATCTCTTTTTCAACCTGGTCTTCTCTACATATAATGTGGGCATCGTCCTGTGTAAAACCTCTCACCCTCATAAGTCCGTGTAAAACACCACTCCTTTCATATCTGTAAACAGTTCCAAGCTCTGCCAGTCTTATGGGCAGTTCTTTGTAAGACCTTTGTTTTGATTTGTATATCTCAACATGGAATGGGCAGTTCATAGGTTTTACAAAATATCCTTCCTCTTCTATGTTCATCTCTGGGAACATGTTTTCCCTGTAAAAATCCACATGTCCGCTGGTCTTCCATAGCTGTTCCTTTCCCACGTGGGGAGTATAAACCAGTTTATATCCTCTTTTTATATGTTCCTCTTTCCACTGGCTTTCAATCTCGTTTCTTATGATTGCTCCTTTAGGAAGCCACAGAGCAAGACCACCGCCAACATCTTCAGATATGATAAACAGTTCTAACTCTTTTCCAAGTTTTCTGTGGTCTCTCTTTTTTGCTTCTTCAAGCATGTTCAGATACTTTTTCAGTTCCTTTTCTGTCCAGAATGCCACTCCGTAAATCCTCTGGAGCATTGGGTTGCCTTCTTTTCCTCTCCAGTATGCACCTGCAAGAGATATTAGCTTGAAAGCCCCTGCCTCACCTGTTGACGGGATGTGGGGACCCCTGCACAGGTCTATAAAATCACACTGTGTATATACAGAGATTGGCTCGTTTTCTGGTATCTGATGCTTGATGATGTCTATCTTGTATATCTCCCTCTTTTTTTCAAAAAGTTCAATGGCTTCCTCTCTTGGGAGTTCCTTCCTCTCTACAGGACAGTTTCTCTCAATTATCTCTTTCATTTTTTGCTCAATTACTGGAAGGTCTTCTTCTGTTAATCTTTTCCCTTCTATCTCAACGTCGTAGTAAAATCCGTTTTCTGTTGTTGGTCCAATACCAAGATGAACATTCTCATCACCGTAGAGCTCTTTTAAAGCCTGTGCCATAATGTGTGCAAGGGAATGCCTGAGAAGTTCCAGACTTTCTTTATCTTTCTTGGTTATAAACCTTAAACTACCGCTTTTTCTTATGGGGGTATGAATATCTATCACTTCCCCTTCTAAAACTCCACCAATAACGCCCTTTATCTTTTTACCTTCTCCTTCTAATGCTGTTATAATCTCTTTTATGGTAATTCCATCCTCAAATTCATACTTTCCAAACTTTTGGATTTCTAACTCTAACATCTGCTACCTCCAATGTTTTTGAGAAAATATATTCTATCATTTAGTTGATGTGTAAACATATACCTTTTCAGGTTTTACTTCAATAACTTTAAAATTTGCTGTCTGTTTGGGAGAGACATAAACCTTGAGGACATTTTTACCCTTTTTGAGATGCCTTCCGTCTGCATAAACCATTATTTTTGATATGTTTACCTTATCTAATTTTGACCTTATTCCTTCTATAACGATAAGAACCTTTTCTGGATAGACCTTTTCTATCTTTATTTCAGAAGGTTTGTTCAGTATTTTTACTTCAGAATAAAACTCAAATCTTGTTTTTTGAAGGCTGACAATATTAAGCCAGAGTAAAAATGCCACCAAAAGTGAAAGTATTTTAAGGTGAAAGTTATGAAAGACAATATTTTTTATTTTTTTCATCTTTTTACCTTTTCTTCATTTTTTTTAGTAATCTTTCTAAAATGTCTGGTCTCTCTATCTCAAGGGCTTTAATGAGCATATTCCTCAGAGTCAGTGGGTCAAGTCCTCTGTAAAGTTTCCCGTCAATAGCAAGGGATATCTCTCCCCTTTCCTCTGAAACTATAAGGGCAATAGCATCAGTTTCTTCTGTTATGCCGAGACCTGCCCTATGTCTTGTTCCTATATTCTTGGGAATGTTTGGGTTTATGGTAAGAGGTAGGAAACATCTTGCTGATACAATCTCTTGGTCTCTTATAATAACAGCTCCGTCATGTAGAGGAGTTTGGGGAATGAATATAGATATGAGAAGTTCCAGTGAGACATCAGCGTGTAGTTTTACACATCCTTCTGTGTAGTTTTCTAAATCTATGCTCCTCTCAAATACGATTAAAGCACCGATTTTTCTCTCTGCAAGGAAGGTGGCTGCCCTTATAATCTCATCTATAGCTTTTTTCTTTGAAAGGAGGGAGTATCTGAAAAGAGTCCTCTCTCCAATCTTTGCAAGACCTCTCCTTATTTCAGGTTGAAATACAACAATAAGGATAAATATTCCAATACTCCATAGATTGTCAAAAATCCATTCTATTGTGGTCAGGTGCAGTATTTTTGCAAAGAGCCACAGAAAAAGGAGAAAAAAAAGACCTATCAGTATTTGCCAGCCTCTTGTTCCAATAATAAACTTCAGCAGGTAGTATATGATTACTGCAACAAAAAGAATGTCAATAATATCATTAATTCTTATTGATTTAACTACATTAATAATCCAGTCAACACTTTCAAACAATCCTGTAACCTCTGATGGTATCTAAGATGGTTAAAAACTCCACAGTTTCTCTTACGTCGTGGGTTCTTACTATGTGTGCACCGTTTATAACGGCAAAAGCGGTAGCACCCAGCGAACCAAAAACTCTTTCCTCAGGAGGTAGATTTTCTCTTTTCGTTAGATTTTTTATCACTATCTCAATAAAAGATTTCCGTGAGATACCAATCAGTATTGGAAATCCCAAAGCCTTAAACTCAGACAGCCTCTTTATTATTTCAATGTTATGTTCTACATACTTTCCAAATCCTATTCCCGGGTCAACAATAAATCTGTCTTTTCTTATGCCTTCTGATATGCCTTTTTTTATCTGGTCGTCAAGAAAATCCATTATCTCAATAACAACATCATCATAATAAACGTCTTTTTGCATGTTTTCAGGTTTTCCTCTGGTGTGACCTATAATAATTGGGCAGTCAAGAGATGCTACAGTTTTTGCCATATTTTTGTCAAAACTCATTCCACTGATATCGTTTACTATATCAGCCCCTTCCTCAACAGCTGCTTTTGCAACCTCTGCTTTGTAGGTATCTACAGATATAAAAAAGTTATCTCCCAACTCTTTTCTTAAGGCTCTTATGACAGGTAAAACCCTCTCTTTTTCCTCCTCAGCTGGAACAGGCTTTGCCCCCGGTCTTGTTGATTCCCCTCCAACATCAATAATGTCCGCTCCTTCTTCTAACATCTGCTCGGCTCTTTCAACTGCTTTACTAATGTTTTTATAGTAAAGTCCACCGTCTGAAAATGAGTCTGGAGTAAGGTTCAGTATTCCCATTACAGCAGTTTTGTGCCCTAAATTCAAAAACTTTCCTTTAAAGTTTATCTTGTATATGTTTTTATGTATGTTAACCCATTTTTCTGTCAGCTCCCTTGCTATCTGATTTTTACCTGCAGCTTTCAGGTCTGACATTAGTTTTTTAAACTCATCCTCGTTTTCAATTACTACAGGTTCCATAAAAGGGTCATTAAATATAATTCTGTATACATCTTTCTTCTCAATAACTATCTGTGCAGAGGATTTCACTATTTTTCTCCAGGCTTTTTTATTCTATATTTTATAACTTTTAGCTTGAGATTGCTTTTGATAAAAAAATGTTTAAATTTTAATTTAAGTTAATATTAATCTGAGGAATAAATGGGTATAAGCCAGGAAACAATAGAAGAAGTTCTTAGAGTTTCAAATGTTTATGACGTTATATCTGATTACATAAATTTAGAAAAAGCAGGTTCAAACTACAGGGCTTTATGTCCCTTTCATGCAGAGAAAACTCCTTCTTTTATGGTATCCCCTCAAAAAAATATATTCAAATGTTTCGGCTGTGGAAAAAGTGGAAATGCTGTTAAGTTTTTAATGGAGTATGAAGGTTTATCCTTCGGAGAGGCAGTTATAAAACTTGCAGAAAAATACAACATTCCTGTTAGATTTACAGGTAGCGATAACAGTGTAAAACATAAGAAAAAACTTATATCTGTTGTAGAAAAGATAAAAGAGTTTTATAAAGAAAAATTGAAGACTTCAAAGGAAGCAAAAGAGTATATAAAAAAAAGGGGAATATTACCAGAAATGATTGAACTTTTTGATATTGGTTATTCTCCCGAGAGCTCAGATGAGCTTTTAGCATATGTCCAGAGAGAAGGAATAAATGTTGATGATTTAGTGAAAACTGGACTGGTTTTCATAAAAGAAGATGGAAAAATATTTGACAGATTTAGGGGCAGGATAATTTTTCCTATTAAAAACCATAGGGGAAATACGGTAGCCTTTGGAGGGAGAGTAATTGATAATAAAAGAGAACCTAAATATTTAAACTCCCCTGAAACAGATATTTTTTCCAAAAGTGAAATTCTTTATGGATATTACCAGTCAAAAGATTATCTTAGAGAAAAAAAAGAGGTCATCATAGTTGAGGGATATTTAGACCTTATTTCTCTGTTCCAGGTAGGGATTAGAAATGTTGTTGCCACGTTAGGAACTGCTCTTACAACCCAGCATGGAAGACTGCTCTCTAAATTTGTAAAAAAGGCTATCCTTATGTTTGATTCAGACAGTGCAGGTAAAAAGGCTGCTGTCAGAGGAGCAAAAGTTTTATTTGAAAATGGACTGGAAGTTTATTACTGCCCCTTAGAAAAAGGAAAGGACCCAGATGAGATTGCGAAAGAGGGGGCCAGAAAAGTAAACGAATACATTAAAAGCTCTAAAGATTTTCTCCTGTTTTTATTAGATAGACTGGACAAGCAGAAAGATTTGAAAAAAAGAAAAGAAATCATAGATTTATATCTTGACATTCTTTCTTACCATCCTGATAAACATATAAGGGGATTATACATAAGAGAATTATCAGAAAGAACAGGAATTCCTGTGGAGCTGCTTTTTGTGGAGCCTAAAAAGGTTACTGTGGAAAAGGAAATTAGCAACATACAAAGACTGAATATTCCTGAAAAGATAGTTTTGAAAGGGATAGCTTTATTTAAAGAAGAGATATTGAGCAAATTTGATAAGTTTGATAAAATAACAGGTTCTTCATATTTTCTGTATATTTTAAATGAGATTTTAAATAATGGAGAAATAGAGGAATTGGAAGAGATTAAAAAGATTGATATTCCTGTAACACCAGAGATTACTCTAAATACCCTTAATAATATGCATATAAACTGGATAAAACAACAAAATGAATTAGATGCTACCTTTATTTCGTCAATTGATGAATCTGTTATTCAGAAAATATTTCAGAATAAAAAATCTTTATATACAGGAGGAAGTAAGAAAAAATGATGATGCATGAAAGAGACGACGTGCAGAAACTCATTATTCTTGCAAAAGAAAAAGGTTACATCACTTATCAGGAACTTTCAGAAACTATAGACGAAGACCTCCTCCTATCAGAAGATGAGCTTGAAAATTTAATTGAGTATCTTAATGAGCTAAATATTGACGTTGTTGAAGAAGGTAAACCAGAGGAATTTTCAGGTGAGAGTGACCATTTAGGAATTAACCTTTCTGACGATGCATGGTCTAAAACTGATGACCCTGTGAAACTATATCTGAAAGAGATGGGGAAAATACCTCTTCTTACCCGTCAAGAAGAGATTATGCTTGCGAAAGAGATAGAAAGGGGAAGAAAAAAAGTATTCAGAGGGTTGCTCAGAACATCATTTTTAGCTGAGAGACTATTAGACGAGTGGGCAAAAATAGCAGATGGAAAAATGAAAGTAAAAGACTTGATAAACATTGAAACAAATAATGATATGGAAGAAGACACTGATGAAACTGAAGTTATGGATAATTTGACACAGGAATTTATCGCAAAAGGATTGAAACTTGCAGAAATGTATAGGGAGCTTAGAGACCTTGAAAAAGCAATAATTGAAGACCCGGAAAATGAAGAGCTGAAGAAAGAGTTTATAAAGAAACACGCCTCTGTGAACAGATTTATAAAAAGTCTGAACATCAAATTTACAAAATTAGATAAGATAGCAGATGAGCTAAAAGACCTTTATATGAGACTGAAAAGGAAAGAAAAAGACCTCAATAAAAGACTGAAAAAGTTAAGAAAAATTGATGAGAATGTTGATAAACTCCTGCAGGGAGATTACAACGACCCAGAAATTTTAAAAAGAATAGAAGAAAACGGCCTATCTTTTGGAAGATTTGAGATATTAAGAACAGAAACACTCAGGCTTATGGAAGAGGTTGAAGAGCTTAAAGAAAAGATAGGAACTGTTCCAACAGAGTTTGAACACGTTATAAACATCATTCAGGAAGGGAGAAAAGAGGTAAATGAAACTAAGCAAAAGATAGTTCAGTCAAACCTCAGACTTGTTGTTTCCATAGCAAAGAAATACACAAACAGAGGCCTTCAGTTCCTTGACCTGATACAGGAAGGGAACATAGGGCTGATGAAAGCTGTTGATAAGTTTGATTACAAAAAAGGATATAAGTTCTCCACTTACGCAACATGGTGGATTAGGCAGGCAATAACAAGAGCTATTGCAGACCAGGCAAGGACAATCAGAATACCAGTCCATATGATAGAAACGATAAACAAGCTTGTAAGGGTTGCAAGGTCTATGGTTCAGGAGCTAGGAAGAGAGCCTACACCAGAAGAGATAGCAAAAAAGGTAGGAATGCCTGCAGAAAAGGTAAGAAAGATACTGAGAACATCACAGGAGCCAATATCCCTTGAGACACCAATCGGTGATGATGATGAATCACACCTGGGAGATTTTATAGAAGACAAAACAGTTCTCTCTCCAGAACAGCACGTGCTGAGACAGGCATTGAGACAGCAACTTGAAGAGGTTCTATCAACACTTTCAGAAAGGGAGGAACAGGTTCTCAGGTACAGATTTGGTCTTGAAGACGACACAGAGTATACTTTAGAACAGGTAGGTAAAAAGTTTGGTGTAACAAGAGAAAGGATAAGACAGATAGAAGCAAAAGCTCTGAGAAAACTGAGACATCCCCATAGAGCTAAATATCTCAGACCTTTCTGTGAAGACTAATCTTTTGGGGGCTTTTGCCCCTTTATAAATCTATTCAGAATTTTCAGATACTGTTCTTCATTTTTTATGGATACAATCATAAAGACAAACAACACAAGTAGAACCACCATAAAGAGATTAAAAAAGACAGGGGTTAACCTTCCTATGTCCTTTCTGTTTTGAAAGCTGCTCAGATTACACACATCAGGAAAAAAGATAATCATAAAAATATAAACAGAAAACCACATAAAAATCAGAAATACAACAAAAGGAAATGTTAATTTTATAAGTTTTTTTCTGCTGTTTACAAATTCTTTTTCTTTTTCTGTTAGCATTCTCTCCTCTGAAGAATATATTAGATGATAAAATTATAAAAATTATAAATCAGCAGGTGTAATATGAAAAAAACAGGTGTTGTTTTGATGAATATGGGAGGCCCTGACAGTTTAGATGCAATACAGCCTTTTCTTTACAATCTATTTTCAGACCACAACATTATAAGAATACCAAGACCTATTCAAAAGCCTGTTGCATGGATAATATCAAAGGTAAGAGCAAAAAAAACAGAAGAGTATTATAAGGTAATGGGTGGAAAGTCTCCCCAGACAGAGCAGACATTAAAACAGGCAGAAGCCCTTCAGAGAGAATTGGGAGAGGATTTTGCCGTTGCTGTTGCTATGAGGTACTGGCATCCATTTACAGAGGAAGCTGTGGAAAAATTGATAAAAGAAAATGTGGACAGATTTGTTTTACTTCCCCTGTATCCCCAATACAGCAAAACAACAACAGGTTCTTCTTTTCAGGAATTTTTTAAGGTTTACAGAAAAAAACAGCTGAAACAAGAAGTGAAGAAGATAGATTCATATCACAATCACCCCCTTTACATAAAAGCATGGGTTGAAAATATAAAAGATGAGCTTGGAGAAGATTACAAAAACTTTTACTTTTTGTTTTCTGCCCATTCACTGCCGGAAAAGATAATAAAGGAGGGAGACCCGTACAAAAAACAGATAGAAGAAACTGTTAAACTTATTATGGAGTATTTTCCTGACAACAGATACTCCATAGCATACCAGTCAAAGGTTAGCCCAGTAAAATGGATACAGCCGTTTACAGATGAAGAGATACAGAGACTTGCCCGAGAAGGGATAAAAAAGTTAGCTGTTATTCCTGTTTCTTTTGTCTCTGAACATTCTGAAACTCTTTATGAGCTTGATATACAGTATGGGAAATTAGCAAAAACAGAGGGTATAAAAGATTACAGGAGAATTAAGACTCTTCAGGATAATCCTTTATTTATATCTGCTCTGAAAGACATTGTATTAAAAGCTATTTAGCAGGTATTGACTTTATGCAGTTGTCGTTATATATTATTATCTCCATTTGGGCCCGTAGCTCAGTTGGTTAGAGCAGACGGCTCATAACCGTCCGGTCGGAGGTTCGAGTCCTCCCGGGCCCACCATTACAGTTTTAAATCTGAATGGGCTTCTTTCCAAATCTGAACTGCCTCCTGACATTCACTGACTGTAGGAACAAGGGCAATCCTGAAGTATTCAGACTTACATCTTCCTTCCATCACTTCAAGACCTGAGCAGAAGTTAACTCCCGGAGATACTACTATTCCATATCTTAAAAGATGTTTTGCATAATCTTCCCCACTCATTCCATCTGGAGCTTTAACCCAGAAATAAAACGTTGCTTCAGGGTATAAAAATTGAAGACCAATTTCTCTGAAAAACTGTAAAAATATCTCCCTTTTTTCCTTAAAAATCTTTCTCCTTTCCTCCACGTGCTCCTCATCAGACCATGCAACCTTTGCAGCTTCCTGGATAAAGTCTGGTGTTGCCACCCCAAACGATGCCCTTCCCTTTCTATACTCAGATATTATTTTTTCATCTCCTGCAACAAATCCTGTTCTGTATCCTGTCATACCACTTCTTTTGGAAAGGGAGTGGAAAACCACAATCCCTTCTGTTCCCACCTGAAGGGCAGAAGGAGGTTTTCTGTCAAAATAAATCTCTGTATAGCACTCATCAGAGCAAAGAATAATGTCGTACTCTCTGCATATGTGGTAAACCTCATCCAGATAAGAAAGGGAAGCAGTTGCCCCTGTAGGATTATGGGGATAGTTAATCCATACAATTTTTGTCTCTTCTAAAAGAGATTTATCAACTCTGTCTAATCTGAGGAGAAATCTGTCCTCTTCTCTCAATCTGATAGGAACAGGCTCTCCTCCTGCATAAAGGGTTCCCCTTTCGTAAACAGGATATCCGGGGGTTCCAAAAATTACTTTCTTCTTTTCAGGAATATCCGTATCTATAAAGACAAAGGGAAAGTGAAATATAGCTTCCTTGGAACCATTTGAAGGTATTATCTGGGTATCAGGATTAAGAAAAACTCCAAATCTGTTTTCAAACCATTTTGATATGGCCTCCCTCAGCTCCCTTTTTCCATAAACAGATGGATACTGGCTTACCTCTGGAACAGCATCAATAAGAGCCTGTCTTATTTTAGGGTCTGTTGGTTCTTTTGGGTCTCCAGTTCCAAAGTCGTATATTTTAATGCCTTTCCTTTTCAGTTCATCTTTAATTCTGTTTAACTCTTCCATAGGATAGGGTCTGAGACTTTTTATTATTCTGTTCATCTTCTCTCCTTGAAAAATTTTTTTCAGGAATAAATTCAGAAGGTATGAAGGTGCTGAAAAATATTTTATCAAACAATCGGGACAGGAAAATACTGATTATGCCTGTTGGTATATCTGGAAGTGGAAAGACAACTCTTTACAGGCAGCTTTCTGAGCACCTTGACATAGAGTATGTATCATTTGACCAGATCAGAACAGAGATTTATAAGAAAATCACAGGAAAGGAAAATCTGAAAAAAGAAGATTACAGAGAGATTTACAGAGTTATAGATGACAAAAAACATAAAATACTGAAAAAAGCAAAAGAAAAAGTAAAAAATACGAACAAAAATATCATCTACGTGGACAACACAAATCTAAAAAGAAAGTCAAGAAGCAAATTTTTAAATTTAACTCCAGATTTTCTAAAAATAGGAGTTTTCTTCATCCCAGACCTGAAACTTTGCATAAACAGACAGTTTCTCGCTGAAAGAGACAAATATGTCCCGCCAAAAGTTATCCTTCAGCAGTATGAGATGTTAGAACAGCCCTTCCTGACGGAATTTGATATTATTGTTAAAAAAAGGGTAACAGAAACAGATGAAAAAAGTTGCTGTCATAACAGGAGCATCAAAGGGTTTAGGGAAAGCTCTTTCTGATGTATTTAAAAAGAAGGGCTATACAGTGATAGGTATATCACGAACCCATTCTGAAAATGCTGATATGTCTATTCAGGCAGATTTCTCGGACAGTAAAGGTGTAGAGAAAGCAGTTGAGGAGATTAACAGAAGGACAGACAGAATTGACGTTCTAATCAACAATGCAGGTGTTGGTTTATACGAAAGCTGGGAAGAGATGAGTATGGAAGATTTGAGAAGGCTGTTTGAGATAAACTTTTTTTCTGTTGTTAATCTGACAAAACTTCTCCTTCCACAGATTAAAAAAAGTAGAGGAAGCATAATAAATGTCTCCTCTGTGGCTGGTAAGCTATATGTTCCATACATGGGTGGTTACTGTGCATCAAAGTATGCCCTTAATGCATTCTCTGACAGTCTCAGGGCAGAGCTGATAGAGGACAATGTCCATGTTTTAAATCTTATTGTTGGCAGAATAAACACAGGATTTTCATCACGGGCTATGGGTAGCAGGAAACCTCCAGAAACTCCATTTGGTTCTACTCCAGAGAAATTTGCCGAAGCTGTATTCAAAGCATACAAGAACAGAAAAAGGGAGATAGTATTCCCGCGGTGGTATAAATATTTCATATGGTTATCTAAACTGTTTCCGGGTTTATACGACAGAAAAGCATACGAAAAATGGCATTACTGACTTTCTTCTAACTCCTCCAGATAAAACAGCATCCTTCCCCCAATCAGAATTATCCCATAGGTGATGTAAAGCCAGGCTAAAAATGCAAATATCCCACTGAGAGCTCCGTATATAGGGTTTGCTTTTGAAGCTAATATGATGTAGTTGTTAAACACCAAAGATAGGATAAAAAGCAGCAGTGCTATCAGCACAGATACATAAAAGATGATTTTTGCTCTGTAAATAAAATGGGGAGCAAGATATTTGTATAAAACAAAAAGTATGATAACAAATCCTAAAAACTGAATCAGCATACCTGCATTTGTAAGGGTATCGAGCAGAAATTTCAGATGAACAATACCAAAGACATTTTCAATATATTCCCACAGCTGAAATCCTTTTACTGCTTTCAGCAGAAAAGACAAAAAAGAGCCTAAAAAATATATGGCAATAAGAACTACTGTGAAAACAGGTATTCCAAGAAGATATATGAGAGCTTTCTTCTTGATACTTTCTTCTCTGCCGTCAAATATGTGAACAAAGGCTGTATGAAGAGAAGTAAAAATATTTGTAGCAAAGTAAAAAGATAAAATTAAACCAGCTATACCAAACAATGTTCTTTTTTCAGAAAGGGTGATAAGGAGATTTAAAAACTGCTGTGTTATCTGTGGAAAGAATTTCTGAAGTGTTGATATGATTATCTCTGTGTTTATAGAAAGCAGATAAGAAAGACCTGCAGTAAGAAAAAGAACAAGAGGAAAAAAAGACATCAGAGTATAAAATGTTATTGCAGCGGCGTGATATGCAAAATCTTTAAAAAAGTAATCAAGAACAGCCCTGTAAAGGGCTGCAAAAAAGTTGTATGTTAATGGTTTGCCTTTTTTTACTGGCAGATGGCTGTACAGATTGATATTTCTAAAAATCTTAACCTCTCCTTATAACCTCCTCTAACTTCTTAATCTTAGATTCTACTTCTTCCAGAACCTTTTCTCTCTGCTCTTTTGTCATCTCATCACCTTTTTTGACAAGCTCCTTTATCTTATCAACAAGGTCTGAGGCTATAGCCTTTGCCTTACCTGTAATTTCAGCCTCTTTTACAGCAGACTGGATTTCGTTTAGTTTCTGCATAATCTCGTCTTTTCTCTGTGTTGCAAAATATGCACCTACTGCTCCAGCAAGTACTCCAACGATGATTGCCAGCGTTCCTCTTTTCATAGCTTCCTCCTTATACAATCTCTTCTAATCTTCTGATTTTTTCCTCTACTTTTTTTAATATATACTCTTTTTCCTCAAGAGGAACACCTTTTGTATTGATTAACAGCTTCCTCACTTTTGAAACTGTCTCGTAAACGACAGTTTTAACAGAACTTTTCAGGGCTTTGCCTGTCAGTCTCTGTTCAATGGCATTCAGTCTGTTTATTATCTGCTTTCTCTTCCAGTATAGATAAGCAGACAGAAATATTCCTGTCAGCAGTCCTGCCCCAAACAGATAAAAATCCCTCTTCATTTACAAACTCCTACTTTTTTCTTCTAAGCACAGAGAATATACTCAGTATGGATGTTGTGTATTCAATATTTTCCACAATCTTCTGAACTTTTGGAGAAAGCACCTTGTAGTCCATGTTCAGTCTTATAAGCAGTGTTGCCACCTGCTTTAGCAGTATAGCCATCACAACAGACATGATAAACAGTCCTATGGTGATAATCACCATACACAGTGCGATAATCCCTAAAAAGAATGTGTTTGCTTCCATCTTGACACCCTCCTTACTCTTTACTGAAAACGGCTTTGATTTCTGGTGGTTTAAGCATTGTATTGCTGACTGTGCACCCCCTCTTTCCTATTTCTATTACACGCTGTATCTGTTTATCATCAAGATTTGAATCAAATGAAACCTTGATTGTTATCTGTGAGTATCTGTTTTCTTTTTCATGTTTTTTCCCTATAACATCTATCTTGAGATTTTTTATCTCGTATCCTTTGTGCTTTGCATATGCCTCAACAGTAAGCCCAAAACAGTATCCAACAGATATGAGCATAATGTCTACAGCTCTCAGCCCTGTCTGAGTCAGGTTAAATCCTTTTCCTCCAAGCTCTCCATAAAATTCTCCATCTTCATTCAGGAGAACTGTTGCTACCTTTTCCATCTGTTCCTCCTACTTCTTTATGTTTGGTATGTTGATTATAGGTGTCATCTGCTGGTCGTATGGTATCAGTATAACAGTGTTGTTGTCTCCCTGTGCATATGCTTTTATATTTTCAATAAATTTCCACTGGAGGTATTCTTTTGTTAAAGAACCTGCAATTATTTTGTTTGCATCTGCTATCCCCTGAGCTTCTACTCTCTTTCTCTCAGCTTCAAGTTTTTCTTTCTCAACGATAAATTTCATTTTCTGCATCTCTTCATAGGCTCTTCTCTTCTGCTCTATCGCTTCAACAACCCTTTTAGGCAGTTTTATATCTCTGATTAGAATCTCGTCAAGAAGGATATACCTCTTCTCAAGCTCTTTTGACACTGTCTCCATCAGCTTTTTCTGAATCAGCTCCCTTTCCTGATATACCTGTGAACTGTCTAAAGTGGCGATAACGTCCCTTACAGCAGACCTTATCACAGGCTTTATTATCTTTGTCTCGTAGTCTAATCCATACTCAACATATATCTCAGCTGCTTTGTCCGGCATTATCTTGTATAAAACTGTAAGCTCTGTGTTGATTGTCAGACCATCCTTTGATAGAGAATTTATTGAGTTTGCTCCCCTAAGGTCGTAAGACTGGGTTCTGACAGACATCTTTATTACTCTCTGAACAACTGGGATTATAAAGTTCAGTCCCGGAGGCAGCTCGTCCATGTCTGCTTTGCCTAAAGTGAGCTTTACCCCTACATATCCACTGGGAATAACAACAAACGGAGGGGCAATAATAAGGAAAAGGACAAATATCACAACTACGATAGGAAGCCCTTTTATAAAGTTTGGCACCCCTCCACCTGATTTTGGAAATTTATTAGGGTCTATCTGCATCTTATTTCTCCTCTAAATTTTCCGTATCAAAAACTAATTCAACGGTGCCGTCTTCTTTCACTATACCAAAAGGTTTCTCATAAGAAGAATAGTAGTAAGGTGTAAACGCTCTGAACTCTGCGGCACATGTATCAACAACCTTGTAGGACACCTTCATTCTTTTTTCCCTGACCCTTTCCTCAGTCGTTTTAAGCAGTCTTGCCAGCTCTCTGTCAGAAAATCCCCACTGTTTAGCCTTTTCTAACTCTTCATCTGTTATTGTAGCCAGTGTTTTTTCAGAAAGCTCCTTTTCAAAATCTATTATCTCTTTTATCTGATGCAAAAACCATCTGTCTATGTGGGAAAGCTGGTGTATCTCTTCTACAGTCCATCCCCTTCTGAAGCCTTCTGCTATATACCAAAGCCTGTCTGCATTTGGTGTAACAATCTTTTCTTTTACTGTCTCATCATCTTCCTTTTCCAGTCCTATATAAAGACCATATCTCCCTAACTCAAGGCTTCTTACAGCCTTGTGAATACTCTCTTTAAATGTTCTTCCTATGGCCATAACTTCCCCAACAGATTTCATCATTGTTGTTAGTGTAGGGTCTGTTTCGGGAAATTTGGCAAAATCAAAACGGGGTATTTTCGTAACAACATAATCAATAGTAGGCTCAAAAGAGGCAGGTGTTTCCTTTGTTATGTCGTTAGGAAGCTCGTCTAATGTGTATCCTACAGCAAGTTTTGCAGCAATCTTTGCAATAGGAAACCCTGTAGCTTTAGATGCGAGAGCTGAAGAACGGGAAACCCTTGGGTTCATCTCAATAACATAGAACTGTCCTGTCTCCGGATTCTGGGAAAACTGAACGTTAGAGCCACCTGTTTCAACACCTATCTCTCTAATAACTGCAATAGAGTAATCTCTCAGCATCTGGTATTCTTTGTCTGTGAGTGTCATTGCAGGAGCAATTGTTATACTGTCTCCTGTATGAACGCCCATAGGGTCTAAGTTTTCTATGGAGCATATAATCACACAGTTATCATTTTTGTCCCTCATAACTTCCATCTCAAACTCTTTCCATCCGATAACAGACTCCTCTAACAACACTTCATGAACAGGTGAAGCCTCTAATCCTGCCTTTACCTTTGGGTAAAACTCATCAATGTTGTAAGCAATAGAGCCTCCTGTCCCTCCCAGCGTAAAAGAAGGTCTGATAATAACAGGAAAACCTATCCACTGGATAATTTCCATAGCTTCTGCCACAGACTTTACAACAGCACTTTTAGGCATCTGAAGACCTATTTTTTCCATTGCTTCTTTAAACAGCTCTCTGTCTTCAGCCTTTTTTATTGCTTCATAGTTTGCACCAATCATTTTTACGTTGTATTTATCCAAGATACCCTTTTCGTACAGGTCAACAGCAAGATTCAGAGCTGTCTGTCCCCCAAGTGTGGGAAGCAGTGCATCAGGTCTTTCCCTTTCAATAATCTTTTCTATAACAGGAGTTATCAGAGGTTCAATGTATGTTTTGTCTGCAACCTCTGGGTCTGTCATTATTGTTGCAGGATTTGAGTTTACCAATATCACCTCGTATCCTTCTTCCTTTAATGCCTTTGCTCCCTGCGTTCCTGAATAATCAAACTCTGCTGCCTGACCAATAACGATAGGTCCGGAACCGATAAGGAGAATCCTGCTGATGTCTGTCCTTTTTGGCATCTATTTACCTCTAAGTGAGAATTTTAAATATTTTACTACATAACCTCCTGAAAAACTTTAGTATTGCATTATCAGATTTTGCAGATATATTTAACAGCAAATATTTAGCAGGGGGAAAAAGATGGAAGCAGTCGCATGGATGTCAAAAAAAAGAGAAGATGGAAAAGTGCTGTGCACAGCCTGCAGTCAGAGATGTGTTCTGAAAAAAGGAGAGATAGGAAAGTGTGGCATCAGGAAAGTTGGAGAGGATGGTAATCTATATCTTACTGTTTACGGTCTTGCTGCTTCATACAATGTTGACCCTGTAGAGAAGAAACCTCTGTTTCACTTTTTACCTTCAACGCCTATATTTTCTGTTGGAACAGTAGGCTGTAATTTCTGCTGTAAATTCTGCCAGAACTGGGAGATATCCCAGTATCCCCAGACACATAATGGTGAAGTATTCGGTATCAATCTGATGCCTGAAACAATCGTAAACATATGCAAAACAAACAACATACCATCAATAGCATACACATATAACGAACCTGTTGTTTTCTTTGAGTATGCCTACGACACTATGAAGCTGGCAAAGGAAAACGGTATAAGGAATGTGTTTGTCTCCAGCGGATACGAAACAAAAGAAGCATTGGACACCCTTGCACCATATCTTGATGCAATGAACATAGACCTTAAAGCATTTAATGACAAGTTTTACAGAGAAATATCCTGTGCCCGTTTAAAACCAGTTTTAAAAACGATAGAGCACGCAAAAGAGCTTGGCATATGGATTGAGCTCACAACCCTTATCATCCCTGGATATAACGATGACGAAAAAGAGCTAAAAGAGGCAGCAAAATGGATAGCATCTTTAGATAAAAACATCCCGTGGCATATATCAAGGTTTTTCCCTTCTTATAAAATGACAGATGTTCCTCCAACCCCCATTGAAACACTAAAAAAAGCATACGAAATAGGAAAAGAGGCAGGGCTGAACTACGTTTATGTAGGAAACCTTGACGATGAAGACAGAGAATCCACATACTGCCCTTCCTGCGGATACAGAGTTATAGACAGAAGGGGACATATAGGACAGTTCGTTGTAAACCATCTAAAAGATGGAAAATGTCCAGAATGTGGCACAGAAATAGCCGGTGTATGGGAATAAAGTCAAACACTGTTTGAGTCAATAAGTTTGTAATACCTGTATATACAGATATATAATAAGTAGTTACACCTTAAAAATAAATGGCTAAGGAGCAGTAGTATGCACAGATATTTTGACAGAGACTCCTGCGGGGTTGGATTTATTGTAAACATCAAGGGAATAAAATCCCATAAATTAGTCTCTGATGCACTTACATCCCTTGCAAACCTTGACCACAGAGGAGCTGTAAGTGCAGATGGAAAAACAGGAGATGGTGCAGGTATCCTTACCCATATACCTTATAAATTCTTTGAAAAAGAACTGTCTAAACTCAACATAAATGTGCCCCAGCCTGAAGATTTTGCAGTAGGCGTGTTCTTCTTTCCAAAAGGAAAAGAAGAAGAGCTAAAGAACGAAGTAGAAAAGATAGTAAACGAAAAGTTCACTTTTTTAGGGTGGAGAGAAGTCCCTATTGTTGAAGAGGAGTTGGGAGTAATAGCAAAATCAAATATGCCTTCTATATGGCAGGGGTTTATATCAAAGGAAGGTGTTGATGTAGATAACTTTGAGAAAGAGCTTTTTATTCTGAGAAAAAAATTAGAAAAGCTGTCCCGTATAGAAGAGTATAAAGATTTTTACATACCTTCCCTTTCAAGCAGAACAATTGTTTACAAAGGGATGGTTACTGCTCCAAGGCTGAAGTATTTTTACCCTGACCTTCAAGACGAAGATTATGAGAGTGGTATCGCACTGTTTCACCAGAGATTTTCAACAAATACTTTTCCCCAGTGGAAGCTTGCTCAGCCATTCAGGATGCTTGCCCACAATGGAGAGATAAACACAATATCTGCAAACAGAAACTGGATTAATGCAAAGGCTGAAGATGTTAGAGAAATATGGGGTGATTTAGCAGAGGACATACTTCCTATTGTCAGATATGACGATTCAGATTCAGCATCTTTAGACAATGCTCTGGAATTTTTAGTTATGTCTGGGAAAGACCCTATGGTTGCCATAAATGCTCTTATTCCAAGAGCATGGGAAAATGACGACAGGTTAACTCCAACAGAAAAGGCATTTTATGAATACTTCTCCTGTATATTTGAAGCATGGGATGGTCCAGCAGCTATTGCCTTCACAGACGGAAATGTTGTGATAGGAAAGTTAGACAGAAATGGCCTCAGACCTGCAAGATTTGTGATAACAGAAGACACTGTTATAATGGCTTCAGAGGTTGGAACAGTTGATATTCCAGAGGAAAAGATACTGAAAAAAGGAAGATTGGGACCAGGAGACAAGATAGCCATAGATACGAGAGAAGGTAAGATTTATTTTTCTAAGGATGTTATCCATAAAGTGTCAGAAGGTAAACCTTACAAACAGTGGGTAGAAGAAAACCTGAAAGAGTTTATTCCTGTTAAAGACTATCCTGAAGTTGAACCAAAAGACATAACAAGAGAGCTTGTATGTTTCGGATACAGTAAAGACCAGATAAATATGCTTATAAAACCTATGGCAGAAAAGGGAGCAGACCCTGTTTACTCTATGGGTAATGACACACCTCTGTCTGTCCTGTCCAAAAAACCTAAACTCCTGTCAACATACTTTAAGCAGAGATTTGCTCAGGTTACAAACCCTCCTATAGACCCTATAAGAGAAAAGAAAGTGATGTCCCTTAACACATACGTAGGTAAAAAGGAAAACTTCCTCACAGAAACTCCAGAGCACGCAAAACAGCTCCTTTTCAGCTCTCCTGTAATATTTGATAATGAGATGGAAGAACTGATAAAACTTTACGACGGAAAAGTGGAAATCATTCCTGCAATATTTGACCCTTATGATGATGCTTTAGAACCAGCTTTAGAAGATATATGCAGAAGGGTTGAAGATGCTGTTGACAGTGGAAAAGAGCTGATTGTCCTCACAGACAGAGATGTTTCAATTGAGGGAGCACCTATACCGATGGGACTTGCTGTCGCTGCAGTTAATGCCTACATGGGAAGAAAAGGTAAAAGAAGTAAGTTTTCCCTTATTGCAGATACGGCAGAGGTAAGGGATACCCACTCATTTGCATTTTTGATAGGGTATGGGGCAACTCTTGTCAATCCATATATGGCTGTTCAGATTATCAGAAATCTTGTTGAAGAAGATAAAAAGTTTCCTTTAAGTTTTGAAGAGGCAGTCTTAAACTACCGTAAGGCCGTAAACGAAGGTCTTTTAAAGATAATGTCAAAGATGGGAATTGCTACTATAAAAAGCTACAGAGGTTCAGGACTGTTTGAAGCCCTTGGTATAGGAAAAGAAGTGATAGATAAATACTTCCCCGGCACTCCTTCCCAGCTTGGAGGTATAGGAATAAAACAGATTGCACAGGAGACACTTATCAGATTTAATGAGGCTTTTGCTTCAGAAAAGGTTGTTGTTCCAACAGGAGGAGAGTTCAGGCACAGAAGGGATGGGGAGTTTCACTCGTGGAATCCTAATGCTGTAAGAGACCTCCACAGAGCAGTAAGAGGTGAAAGCTGGGAAGAGTATCTGAAATTCACAGAAGATACATGGAGAGAAAAACCTATAACAATAAGGGATTTATTTGAGATACAGTCTGACAGACCTCCTATTCCTGTAGAGGAAGTAGAGCCTGCAGAAGAGATTGTAAAAAGGTTTGTGGGAGCTGCAATGTCTATCGGGGCACTGTCAAAAGAAGCCCACGAGACAATAGCTGAGGCAATGAACAGAGTGGGGGCAAAATCTAACTCAGGAGAAGGTGGAGAAGACCCTGCAAGATACGGGACAATAAAGAACTCAAAAATAAAACAGGTTGCATCTGGAAGATTTGGAGTTACTCCAGAGTATCTGAACTCTGCAGAAGAGATAGAAATAAAAATAG
>JALSNI010000002.1 GCA_026987075.1 Persephonella sp.
TAGGTATAGACGGGTTTAAAAGCTATCCAGAGGAAAAACTGTTTGAGATTATAAGAAAAAAGGGACACAGGTTTGCCCACCAGAGGGCAGAAAGGATTGTTAAGCTCAGAGAGAAAGAAGATTTCCTTCTAAAAATAGCAAAAGAAAAAGACGGGAAAGAGGCGAGAGAAAAATTAGTAAAAGAGATTTATGGATACGGATACAAGGAAGCAAGCCATTTTTTGAGAAATATAGGCTTTAATGACGTGGCCATAATAGACAGGCATATATCCAGATTTTTGTTTGAGAAAGGTCTGGTAAAGCCAAGAAAAACAATAACAAAAAAGGTTTATTTAGAATGTGAACAGGCTTTAGAAAAAATTGCATCAGACCTTGAACTGACACAGGCAGAGCTTGACCTATACATATTTTATATAAAGACAGGAAAAGTCCTGAAATGATACACAGACTAAAAGAGCTTGCCCAGAAAAACGGAATAACACTGTCAGAAGACCAGCTTGAGAAATTCCAGACTTACCTTGATATGCTCTCAAAGTGGAACAGGGTTTACAACCTCACATCTATAAGGAAAAAAGAAGAGATAATAACAAAACATTTTTTAGACAGTCTTTCCCTTGTAAAGCTGTTTGGAGAGAAAAATATATCAGTGGAGGGAAAAAATATAGCAGACTTAGGCTCTGGAGCTGGATTTCCCGGAGTTCCCCTCAAAATATATTACGCAGACAGAATAAACCTCTATCTGATAGAAGCAGTTCAGAAAAAATGTATATTTTTGGAGATGCTGAAAAAAGAGCTGAAAATAGATTACACTGTTTTATGCAGGAGGGCTGAAGATGTAAATTTTCAGTTTGATATTGTTGTGAGCAGGGCAGCGGGAGAGACATTTACCGTTTTGAAATGGGCAAAAGATATTCTGAAAAAAGGCGGATACATCATAATAATGAAAGGTAAACAGGTAGAAGAGGAGCTAAGACCTTTTACAGTATCTTTAAAGATACACGGACTTCCTGAGAGGAAGTTTATCCTTATACAGAAAAACTGATTGACCTTTATCAATGCTAATTCTCCTCAGTTTTTCTAAATTATAAACCGTTATTTCCTACTTGTAATAATGAAAATTTTGTTATATCTTAAAAGTAATAACGGTAAAGGAGCTGAAGATGAATGAGATAAGCTACCTCAGAGTTTCTGTAACTGACAAATGCAATCTAAAATGTTTCTACTGCCGTCCAGATAACTCAGAATTTGTTCCCCACGACGAGATACTCAGGTATGAGGAGATAGCAAGGCTTGTCAGGGCTATGACAAAGTATGGACTGAAAAAGGTAAGGATAACAGGAGGAGAACCCCTTGTTCGTCCCCAGTTGGAAGAGCTTGTAAAAATGCTAAAGGAGATACCCCAGATAACAGATATCTCTCTCACAACAAATGGAATAACCCTATCAAAACATGCAGAAAAATTAAGAAAAGCAGGACTGGACAGACTCAACATATCAATAGACAGCCTTAAACCTGAGCTGTTTTACCAGATAACAAAGGGCAGATTAGAAGATGTGTTGGAAGGTATAAAGGTTTCAAAAGAGCTGGGATACGACCCTATAAAGGTAAATGCTGTAATAGTAAGGGGGCTTAATGAAGAGGAAGCACTGGATTTTGTAGAGTTTGGAGCTGAATATGGAGTAGAAGTCAGATTTATTGAGATGATGCCTGTAGGTGGTGAGCTGATAAACTGGTCAGAGGATAAAGTTCAGCCCCTTGAACAGATAAAAACTAAAATAGAGCAAAAATACGGTAAGCTGTTGCCGGCAATATCAATAGGAAGTGGAGCAGCAAGAGTTTACAAAGTCCCAAAATTAGGGACAAAGGTTGGTTTTATAACACCTATCTCTAATCCTTTCTGTGATGGCTGTTCAAAACTGCGTCTTACAGCAGAAGGACATATAAAACTGTGCCTTAGAACAGACGAAGAGATAGACGCAAAACCGGTGATAAGGAACGGGACAGATGAGGATTTGGACAGGTTTATCCAAAAGGTTCTGATAGAAAAAGAAATTTCAAACCAGAAAATAGTAAGCTCAGGATACGCATTTTCAGACTGTAGAAGAATAATGACAAGCATCGGAGGGTGATATGGTATAATTTTTCCAAAAAGGTTCGTAAGATATATGAATATTTTGTTTTATCTTCATAATTTATGGGAAATATCTGCGACTACAAGGCTCGCTTATGATTTGGCAATAGTATTAAGAGACAGATTTAACGTAAATATAGAATTCGCTGTGAATAAAAGAATTCATAATGATATAAAAAATTTACCATTTAAGTTGTATGTTTTAAATAGAAAAGGAGAATTTGGTAAAGCTCAAGGATTAAGGGATATTATAGGAAATAATAAATATGATGTAGTCTTTAGTTACATGTTAACTCAGAATGTAATTCTTTCTATTTCAAAGTTTTTATCTTCCAATAAAAAAACAGTTTATATAGGTTCAGTTCATAATTCAGATAATTTTATGGAAAATAAGGAGTTTTACAAGTTTCCATATAGGATTTTAATGAAAAGAATATATGAAAATCTTGATGGTATTGTTGTTGTTTCAGAAGCTGTTAAAGAAGACGTAAATAAAGCTTTTTTTGTCAAAAAGGAAAAGATGAAAGTCATATATAACTATATAAACATAGAAAAGATAAAGAGATTAGCTCAGTCTGAAATTCCAGAAAAAGATATATTTAGAAACCCTGTTATTATAAACGTAGGGAGAGTTGAAGAACAAAAAGGTCAAGAATATTTAATTAGAGCATTTAGAATAGTAAAACAAGAAATACCACAAGCAAAACTCGTTATAATAGGGGATGGTTCTTTAACTTCCCGTTTAAAGAATTTATCAAAAAATCTAAACATACACAAAGATGTTCATTTCTTTGGGTATAAAGAAAATCCATTTAAGTATGTGGCGAAAGCAAAAGTTTTTGCTTTTCCTTCTCTTTGGGAGGGTGTTGGAAATGTTGTGCTGGAAGCGCAAGCTCTCGGGATTCCTGTAGTTGCTTTCGACAGTCAGGGTGGACATGTTGACGTTCTAAAAAATTCTGGGATACTTGTTCCTTTAAAGGATGTGAGAAAATTAGCTGAAAACCTCATAGAAATTCTAAAAAATACGGAGAAATGGGAAAAATATTCAGAATTATCACTCAAGAATATCCAGAACTATTCCGTAAATAAAAAAGCGGAAGAATACTATAACTACTTTTTGGAAAAAATAAAAGAAAAAAGAAATGCATAAACTACCTCTTTCTGTTGCTGTCATATCCTATAACGAAGAGGATAACATAGGAAAAACCCTGTCTGCAGTCAGTGATATAGTATCTGAGATTATTGTTGTTGACAGTGGTTCAACTGATAGAACTGTTGAGATAGCAAAAAGTTTAGGAGCTAAAGTTTTTGTTGAGGAATGGAAAGGTTTCAGGGAACAAAAAAATTCCGCCCTAAAAAAATGTTCTCAGGAATGGATTCTGTTTTTAGACTGTGATGAGGTTGTGTCAGAGGAGCTGAAAAAGTCCATTATAGATGCAGTGAAACAGCCTTTTGCTGATGGATACATGATTAACAGGAAAACTGTCTATCTCGGCAAGCCTCTTAATTATGCATGGCAGCCAGACTGGAATCTCAGACTGGTTAAAAAAAACGCCAATCCCCGCTGGGAAGGTGGAGATATCCATGAATATCTGGTTATAGATGGGAAAGTATCAAAAATTAATGGTTTTCTTTATCATTATTCTTACAGGGATATAAAAGACCACTTTACAAAGGTAGTTAACTACTCTTACATCGCTGCCAGAGAAATGTATAAAAAAGGAAAAAAATTTAAGATGAGAAAGATATTTCTCAATCCGCTGGCATCGTTTATTAGGGAATATATACTCAAAAGAGGTTTTTTAGACGGCACAAGAGGATTGATTGTTGCTGTAAGTGCCACATACTACAGTTTTTTAAAATATATATATCTGTGGGAAATGGAAAAAAGAGATGGAAAAGATTAGCGTTGTTATCCCTGTTTATAACGGTGAGAAGTATATAAAAGATGCTGTTGATTCCGCTTTAAGCCAGAGTTATGAAAATGTTGAAGTGATAATTATAAACGATGCATCTACAGACAGAACAGAGGAGGTTATATTTCAGAACTTTGGTGAATTTTTAGATAGTAAGGTAATTTATCATAAAAATCCTGTTAACAGAGAAAGAGCCTACAGCAGAAATAAAGGCGTTGAGATTTCCTCTGGAAAATACATATTTTTCCTTGACTATGACGACAAATGGAAAACTGATTATCTAAAGAAAAGTGTTGAGTATCTTAGGGATTACCACATTGTTTACTCCTTTCCTAAAACATTTATAGACAGTGAAGGAAAAATTTTAAGAAAATCAAAAAAAAGTTTAACCTCTGAAAAGGAGATTATTTTTTCTGGACAGATTGGATATCCATCAGCTACAGGAGTTAGAAAAGATAGCTACATAAATTATTTAGACAGATATCTGATAAGAGAGGACTGGGAATTTTTCATAAGGGCTTACATTCAGGATTTAAAAATAAAAATTTTAGATAACGATATGGTTTTGATGAGAGAGCATTCAAACAGAACAAGCAGAAATTTACAGTTTTACAAGGCAACCCTGACAGTTTTCAGAGATTACTATGACAAAGTTCCAGCAGAGGTTAAGGCAGATTTTATGTTTCATGTAGGGGAAGTATGTTTGAGATTTGGAGATTTGGCTTTAGGATGGAAGCTAATTTTGAAGAGTTTGAAAGAAAAACCTGCTTTAATAAAGGATAAAAGAAAGGCTCTTTCTGTTTTAAAAAGAGGAATTAGAATAGACAGGGCTGTAAAACTACTTCTTAACCCCTAATAATATTCCGTCTTTGATGGGTATTATAACAGAAAAGTAATTTTCAAACATATACCTGTTGAAGCTGTCTAAAACTTTTGCCTTTCTGTCTTCCTTTTCAAACACAACCTTTCCCTGATACAGAACATTGTCAGCAATTATGATGCCATCTTCAGAGAGATTTTTCTCCAGTATTTGAATAGCTTCTAAATATCTGACCTTCTCTAAATCTAAAAAAAGGATGTCAATATTTTTATACTCCTGTCCTATCTGGACAGCATCACCGACTCTAAACTGGGCTTTATCTAACAGGTTTCCCTCTTTAAAGAAATCCTTTGCCAGATTTATATTTCTGTCTAAATAATCTATCAGAACGACTTTCCCCTTTTTTAGAGCCTTTGCAAAGAAATAACCGGAGTATCCAAAACCTGAACCTATCTCTACAACGAGGGAAGGATTTTTTATTTTTGTTATCAGATATAGCAGTTTCCCCCCTTCTCTACCTATAATAGGAAAGTCAACCTTCTGGGCATAATCCTCCATCTTTCTTATAACAGGGTCTTCTATGTCTGGTAAACTTTTCAGATATTTTTCAACTTCTGTGTTTATTATCTGATACATAGTTATGCCTTTAAATAAAAAGATTAGAAGGATATTATATTTAGAGATTTGATATATTTCAAACAGGAATAAATTGTAGAAAAAAAGGAGGACTGATGGGTAAAACACCTTTTAGGATAAATATGCCTTTTCCTCCTGCAGGAGACCAGCCGAAAGCTATACAGCAGCTTTATGAAAACCTAAAAAGCGGTATTAATGAGCAGGTTTTACTTGGGGCAACAGGAACAGGGAAAACAATCACATTTGCTAACGTTATAGAGAAATACGGTAAGCCTGCTTTGATTTTAACCCATAACAAAACCCTTGCAGCCCAGATTTACAGGGAACTGAAAGAGCTGTTCCCAGATAATGCTGTTGAATACTTTGTCTCTTACTATGATTACTACCAGCCGGAAGCTTATGTGCCGGAAAAAGACCTTTATATAGAAAAAGACAGCTCTATAAACGATGCGATAGACAGACTGAGGCACTCAGCAACAAGAAGTCTGATAGAAAGACCAGACACTATAGTTGTTGCTTCTGTTTCCTGTATTTATGGTCTTGGAACCCCTGAGTTTTACGAAAAATTGAGACTTCACCTGTTTGTTGGTCAGTCTATGGACAGACAGGAACTGCTGAGGAGATTGGTGGAGCTCCAGTATGTGAGAGACGACTTTTCCTTCAAAAGGGGAACATTCAGAGTAAAAGGTGATACAGTTGAGATACTTCCTTCCCACACAGAAGATATTATTTTGAGAGTTGAGTTTTTTGGTGATGAGATAGAAAGCATCACAGAGCTTGACCTGTTTAACAGAGACATAAAAAGAAAACTAAACACAACAGTGATATTTCCTGCCAGTCATTATGTTATTCCCCGTCCTGACATGGTAGATGCGGTAAAGCAGATACAGATAGATTTAGAAAAGGAAGTGGAAGAGTTCAGGAAAGCAGGAAAAGAGATAGAGGCAAACAGACTGTGGCAGAGGACAAATTATGACATTGAGATGATGCTTGAGCTGGGAACATGTAAAGGTATAGAAAACTACTCAAGATATTTTGACGGGAGAAAACCGGGAGAGCCTCCCTACACACTGATTGATTATTTTCCAGAAGATTTTTTGCTGATAATAGATGAATCACATGTAACTATTCCCCAGATAAGGGCAATGTATAACGGAGATAGGAGAAGGAAAGAGAATTTAGTTAAATACGGCTGGCGTATGAAGTCTGCATATGACAACAGACCTCTTAAGTTTGAAGAGTTTGTAGAGAAAATACAGAAAGCTATTTATGTTTCGGCAACACCTGCTCCGTGGGAGATAGAAAGGTCAAAGGGTGTTATTGTGGAGCAGATTATCAGGCCTACAGGCCTGTTAGACCCTGAAGTGGTTGTAAAACCAACAGAAGGGCAGATTGATGACCTGATAAATGAGATATGGAACGTAAAAGAAAGGGGAGAGAGGGCTATTGTTATAACCCTGACGAAAAAAATGGCTGAAAACTTAGCAGACTATCTGATAGACAGGGATATAAAGGCTGTTTATCTTCACTCTGAGATAGATACGATAGAAAGGGCAAAGATTATAAAAGAGCTTAGAGAAGGAAAGTATGATGTGATTGTGGGAGTTAATCTGCTGAGGGAAGGAATTGATATGCCAGAGGTTTCTCTTGTTGCTGTTTTAGATGCTGATAAGGAAGGATTTTTAAGGTCAACAACAGCATTGATACAGATTATAGGTAGAGCAGCAAGAAATGTTAATGGTAAAGCCATACTGTATGCAGACAGGATAACACCTGCAATGGAAAAAGCTATTGAGGAGACAGAGAGAAGAAGAAAAGTGCAGATGGAATACAACAGAAAACACAACATCACACCCCAAACTGTATCAAAAGAGGTAAAAGAGCTTATATCCCTTGAGGAGATTGGCGTATACGAGATGCAGGAATACCTGCCGGAAGATGTGGAAACAGAAGAAGACCTGCTGAAGAAGATAGAGAATCTTGAGAAAGAGATGTGGCATGCGGCTGAAAACTGGGAGTTTGAAAGGGCAGCAGAGATTAGAGACCAGATAGAGAAGCTGAGAAAGTTAGTAGGCGTATTTTAATAATTTTCCCTAAAGTTAATAATTTTAAAGCCGATAATGTAAACAAAATCACAGCTGAAGGTGGAAAAAATGTTTTATCATAAACAGATTAACACAGAGCTTTTGATACTGATGCTTTTTTTACTGCTGTTTGCTTTGATATTTACCGTTGACAGAGTTTTCCTCCCTGATGTTCCCCCTCCTGAGGTAAGCATAAGAATAAATTTTTAGATGTATATATCAACTTTTTTTCCTTTAATCCCTTTCCCTTTTTTCTCCTGCTTTTTCTCTTTTTTCTTTCTGTATATGTGCCACAGCCTACGCTGTGATTTTTCATCTGATACAGGTTTTATTCTTAAGACGTAATCCAGCTGAGGCCAATCCATAATAAACACCTCCACCCCTAAATATATATCCAAAATTATACAATGGCAATTTAATATATTTCTATTTTTTTCTCTTTTCCTTTACAGACTGGGGCATCTCTAAAGTAAGTACAGTAAGAAGCCATACAAATGTGATGATACCTAAGAATATGAACACATAATCATGACCAAACTTCAGAAGGTACCCTGCCACTGCACCTCCTACAAATGCTCCCAAAAACTGTGATGTGTTGAAAACACCTGAAGCGGTTCCCTTGACCTGAGGTTTTGCGTATCTGCTCATCAGGGAAGGCATTATCGGCTCAAGCATCATAAATCCTGTAAAATAAACGATTATTGCTATCACAGCAGGAACAAAATGGTTTTCAAATTTCATAAACAGCCCAAAAGACAGAATCAGTATAAATATACCCAGTATCTTAATCTCTTTTATCAGTCCTTTCTTTTCTGCAATGATTGTAGAAGGAACCATAAATGTCAGCCCAACTAAGAACATAACAAGATAAACCTTCCACAGGTCCTGAACGTCCATAAACTGTTTTAAAATAAGTGGGGCAGATGTGAAAACAGCTGTAAGACCCATATGTAGAACGAACATTCCAAAGTCCATCTTCAGCAGATTTTTGTCTCTCAAGACTGTTCCTAAATATGAGCCTGTGAATTCTGCATCTTCGTGGTGTGTTACTGTTTTTGGTCGTGGTATTCCAAATATGATGTAAGGAAGTGAGAACAGTGCAAGAAGTGCTGTGAACCCAAAAACACCTGCAAGTCCAAAGTGGGAAGCTATCCATGGTCCCAGAACCATTCCAAAGGCAAATGCCATTCCAATGGATGCTCCAATTGTTGCCATTGCCCTTGTTCTTATCTCTTCTCTCGTGAGGTCTGCAATCAGGGCAATAACGACAGAAGAGACAGCACCCATCCCCTGGAGAAGTCTTCCTGCTATAAGGAGATATATGCTCTGTTCAAGTGATGCATATGCAGCAAGAAGACTACCAAATATAAATATTATGGTAGAGGATATCAGTATGGGGATTCTGCCTATCTTGTCGCTGAGCAGTCCGTAAGGTATCTGGAAAAATGCCTGTGTCAGTCCGTATGCACCGATTGCAATACCAACTAAAAATGAGGTAGCACCGGGAAATTCGTGAGCATATATACTGAGAACAGGAAGTGCCAAAAACAGTCCAAGCATTCTAAGAGAAAAGATTGAGGCAAGACCAAGGGTTGCCTTTTTTTCCTCTGGAGAAAAGTCTTTATCTATCAACTGCTCCTCCTCTGATAGTTAGTCTTTATTAACAATTATAGACCTATCACCTGAAATATTAAAATGAAATAAATCAGAGTATCAGTCTTCAATGTCAAGCAGAGACAGAATCTTTTTAAAGTTTTCTTCTGTTTTATCTTTCTTGTAGATTTTTGCAAACTCAATAAGTTTTCCTCTGTCAAATGGTGGAAGGTATCTGTATCCTTCTGTGAGTATAAACTGGAGAAGCTGGTTTACGTTTTGAATGTTTTTCCCCTGCCTTGCCCTCTCAAAGTCAATCAGATATACATTGAGACTGTTATCTACCAAAACATTTGTGTAAGGTCTGTGCATCTCTTCCTTGTTTATTCCTACCCTATCTAATATCCTTGCCTGTTTTAGAAGCTGGGAAATTATTATTTTTCCATTTTTTTCATCTATTACTTTTTTAAGGGGCTTTCCCTGTATGAACTGGTAAGCAATAAAGTCTTCTCCTGTGAGAAACAGCTTTCCACCGATTCCATATTGATTAACAATCTTTAGTATCTTTCCTTCTTTCTGAATGTTTGGTATAAACTGCTTTTCTGAAGCTACTTTGAAGGCAAGGTCTTTACCTTTAAACTTTCCCCTGTAGACAATTCCCCTCCATCCTTCTCCTATTATTTCTAAGTTTTCTATCTGGTCTTTTATATCCTCAAATTTCATATTCGTAATGCTGTGAGTAGAAGTTCACTATTATCTCAACTATCTCATCAAGGTCATCGACAACCTGAAATAGGTTGAAGTCCTCTGGAGATATGTATCCTCCTGATAAAACTGTTTCCTTTATCCAGCTGACGAGACCATTCCAGTATTCACTACCGTAGAGGATAACAGGAAAGGGTTTCAGTTTCTTTGTCTGTATCAGAACAAGGGTTTCTGTAAGCTCGTCAAGGGTTCCGTATCCACCGGGAAACAGAACATAAGCTGTGGCATATTTGTTGAACATAACCTTTCTGGCAAAAAAGTATCTAAAGTTTAGTGTTACTGTTGCGTATTTGTTGGGAACCTGCTCCATAGGAAGGGTTATGTTCAGTCCCACTGACTTCCCCCCTGCTTCTTTTGCTCCCCTGTTCCCTGCTTCCATTATTCCGGGACCGCCCCCTGTGATAATAGAGAAACCTTTTTCTACTAATTTTTTTGCCAGCTTTCGTGCTGCCTCGTAATACTTGTTTCCTTCTTTAACCCTTGCCGAGCCGTAAAAGGTAACCGCCGGTATAAACTCAGGCATAACTTCAAAACCATCAACAAAATCTCCTATTATCTTAAATAATCTCCATGCATCTTCCTTTTTCAGCTCATTAATAAAATATTTTTCCATTTCCCTACCTCTTTGATTTTGCTTCATCTAATAAAGCAGCAGCTTCTTTTACTCCCATGGAAGCTGCCTTTTCCAAATCTTCTATAGCTTTTCTGTATTCTCCTTTAACATAGTTACCGTGCTCATAGTATAGCTTTCCCCTGAGATAGTATGCCTTTGCATTTTCTGGATTTAGTTTTACAACTGCTGTCAGGTCATTTATGGCTTTTCGGTAATCTTTAAGTTTTAGATAAGAAATGGCTCTTAGAAAGTATACATTTTCTTTTCTGAATCCTTTTTCTATAGCTTTTGTCAGATATGTTATTGCCCTTAAATAATTGCCTTTGTTGTAGTATATCCTTCCCATATAGTAGTAAAGCTCTCCTTTTTTGTATCCTCTGTTTTCTGCTTTCAAGAAAAGCTGTAGGGCATTGTTTAGATTTTTTTCATAGTATAAACTGTAAGCCCCCAATATGTAATAAGCAAGGCCACTGTGTTCTGGATTATCTATAAGTTTTTCTGCATATTTTTTTGCTTTTTTCAGGTTTCCTAACTTTGCGTATATAAGTGCAAGTTTAGAGAGAATTTCAGGTGTTGCTTCATAGACTTTTATATATTTTTCAAAGTATTCAGCAGCTTTTCTATAGTTAGATTCAGTTAAAAATATCATTCCCATGTAATATAAAAGTTTTTTATCTGTAGGTTTTATTTCTTTTGCTTTTTTTAAGTATTTAAATGCTGTTGAAAGCATTCCTGATTTGAAGTATTCTTCGCCAATAGAAAGATAGGCGTTGAATAGGTAATTTTTTATTTTCTCTTTTTGTGAGGGGTCTTCTTTTAGTGCTTTTGAAAAGTATTGGATAGCCTTTTTGAATTTTCCTTGACTGTAGTAATGTTTTCCTATCTGTATGTATGTAGCAACTATTTTATCTTTTAGTTTCTCTTTGAGATTTTTATCTATATTTACTGCTTCGTTAAAGTTTTTTAGAGCTATAAAATACTTTTGCTGCTTATAAGCTTTTTCTCCTAATTTCATGTATAGGAAGGCTTCTTTTTCTTTTGCTTTCTTGTTTTTTAATTTTTTGTAGTAGATTAGTGCAGCTTGTGGTTTGCCAAGCTTTTCGTAACATTCTGCTATTGTTGATAATATTTCAGAGTTTTCTCCTCCATAATAAGTAGCTTTTTTTAAATAGGAAATAGCCTGATTGCATCTATTCTTGTTTTTTTCCATTTTTCCCAAATATAGATATATTGATGATAATTTTTTACCTATATTTTTTTTCAGGGAAGGTTCAATTTTTATAGCTTCTGTGTAATATTTTTCTGCGTTTTTATATCTTTTTAATGACAGATTTATATCTCCTAAAGAAACATAAATCTGAGGGTCGTCTTTTATTTTTAGAGCTTCTAAAAGATAGTTTTCCGCCTCTTCAAGGGAACCACTTTTTATTTTAGAGAATCCTAAGTTTTTGTAGGTTTTAAACAGCAAGTGATTCACCAGTTTTTTATCTTCTACTTTTTGTAGATAAGATATTGCTCTTTGATAATCGTTTTCTTTCAGATAAATCTCCCCAAGAGTTATTAATGCCTCAGGTATGTTACCATATTCTGAAATTACCTGTTTTAACACTTTTTCTGCTTCTTTATATTTTCCTATAGTGTATAAAATCTTTCCGTAAAGAATAAGTGCATCAGGATTTTTTGGATTTAGTTCAAGGGATTTTTCTATAAACTTTTTTGCTTCTAATATGTCAAATCTGTCATAAGCCTTTTTTGCAAAGACGAAGTATACGTATGGATCCTTTATCTGATTTGGTTTTATCTCTTCTAAATCAATTTTGGATAAAAGAAAGTCTATTTTAGGTAGAACTGCTTTGGTATCTATGTTTAAGCTTTTAGCTTTTAATGCAATTTCTAATCCTTTTATGTATTGTCCCTCAGATATGTATTCATTAAGATTTTTCATATAAATGTTGAAAAGTTCTTTTTTTATGGAAGGGTCGTCTGTGTATCTCAAAATAAGTTCGTAGTAGTATGCAGTTTTTTCAAAGTTTCCTTGCTTTTTATACTTTTTTGCAGCTTCTTCTGATAAGAAGATGATTTTTCCTATCAGTTTTTTCTTTAGCTGTTGGATATCTTTGTCGTTTTGAAAAGGTGATTCTTCAATCTCTTTAACTGCACTCTGATATATGGTTATGTTGTTTTCAATGTCTTCTATAGAGCCAAAAAACTTTGCTGTTTTCAGATATACATCAATCTTTTGTTTTAATCTTCTTTTTTCTTTCATTAAAGCTTCTAACTGTTTTTCGTTTACCCATCTCCCATTATAGTATATGTAACCTTTTGCAACTTTTTGTAAGATAGGGTCATTGTTTATCCTGTCTTCTAACTTTTTAATTTCATCTCTTTTTATTAGCTTAAAAAGTGTTAGCTGGTTATACCTTTTTAATGCTCTGTCAAAAAACAGTTTTGCCTTTTTATACTCTTTTTTCTGGTAATATTTTTCTCCTTCTTTTACCATTTCTGTTGACAGGTCATACATTTCTTTTTCTTCAATTATATGAACTGCTAAAAATATAAGTATAGAAAGAAGAAGAAATACTGAGAGGATTTTCAGGTTTTTTCCGAAACTTTTCACTACTTAACCTCTTCAAAGTATTTATTGTAATTTTTTAGGTATCTGTTTTTTTCTTCTATAAATCTTTTTATGATGGGGGATATCTCCTTTAATATGGCTTCATCTTGTTTTTGTATATTCATAGCAGTTGATATCTCTTTGCTTAGTGTTTCTTTTCTTGTAAGGAAAAGGTAAAAGTCATCTATGTTTATTCTGATTAGTGTTTTGAGGTTTTCAATTATTTTTAAATATACTTTTGCTCTACTGTCTTTTATTTCTCCCTGCGTTTTGTAAAGGCTAAAGTTCCTCTTGACTTCCTGTATTATGTATTTGTTTTTTTTCATATCGTTGATAAGTTGCCCAAATGCTTTTTCTAACTCTTGAAAATACTCAATTATGTATTCTTTATTCGTGAAAAACAGCCATGAGTTTTTTACATCTTTTAGGTTCTTTACATACATCTGAAGCATTTTCCTTGCCACAGAAAACTTATGTATTACTTCTTCATCCAACAGGTCTTTCATGTCTGTGATAAGATATTTGAGAAGGGTATCTGTATGCTCTAAAGTGGCAAATATTTTTGAATCAGACTTTATAAATGTATCTATAACTTCTGTATCATTTGCTTTATATGCCCAGTAGAGAAAATACAGAAAGTCTTTGTGAAGATTAACATAGTTAGAGAGATACAACCGCTCTAAAATTTTTGCAGATTCTATATCTGCGTTTTTTTCGTATGATAATTTGCAGTATTTTATTGTTTTTGCTTTGTATTCTGCAGAATGTTTTCTAATGTAGTCTTCTTTTAGATATTCTTCTTGAAATTTTTTGTAATATTTTTTACATAGTACTGGTAATATTGCAGGGTCTTTTTTCTTCTGATATAGAATTTCTAACTCGTCTGTATCAAGATTATCGTAACTGATACATGAATGTAAAAGTATGAAAATTATAATGATAAAGGGCAACTTTAATATTCTCTGCACCTAATCCCACCCCTTTTTTATTATAAATATATAGCTTTTATTATTTTTTGTGAACATTTACCCTATTCTCTGTTTTGCAAGATTTCTCATTTTCTGTTGTTTCTTTTTAACAAAGTTTATTATGTGAGATTCTTCTTTGTCTTTTATGTTGACAAACTTTATTCCGTAACATATAGTGGTTTTCCTTTCAGATATGTTTACAACAACTCCTTTAAGCTGAAAATCTTTTCCATCTAACGTGAAGTTTAACCATATTTCTGTCCCGATAGATAAGTTAAATTTAATTCTGTGGGATGCTGGGATACATATTCTCATCCCACCTGCACTGATATCTTTTGCATTTCCTTCAAGCCATTTTACTTCTGTGCCTTTTTCAGATATTTTTCCAACACTCACAGGCATGTCAACTTCAATTCTTGCGTGTTGTCTTCTCTGAATTCTTTTCAGCTCTGAATGATGAGGGATTTTGAGTATTGTTTTATTTCCTTCTCTGATTACGTCAACAACCTGCCCTTCCATAATGTAGATGGCATCATCTCTCCTTAAAAACTGTATCTTTACTGTTTTTCCTTTGATATCTGGAGGATTGGATACGTCAATAAGGAGCCAGTACATATATTTTTCATCTTTATCATAAAGAGACGTGTTAAAGGTCTTATTCTGAAATGTTAATCTACCACTCTGAAAAATGTCTATGTCTTTTGTTGAACTTAAAGGAATAAAAGAAGGAACAAAGTCAAACCCTAATTTTTTTCTTATATCCTGTATTAGCTCTTCGTCATAGTTAGGGTTTTCTTCTACATATAAGTCAATAACTTTTTCAAAGGATGCCTTTACTTCAAGGGTAAGAAATGGATCTCTACCGAGCTTAGTAGAATACTTCCACAGTATTTCACCTGCTTTCTCTGGTAGTCCTTTTTCTTTAATCGTTTTCATAAACAATTTTTTCAGGAATTTTGCTTTTAGTGCTTTACGGAAGTTTAAGATGAATAGAAAAATAACAATAAGAAAGAGGATAACGAATACAATGATTAATATATCTGTTATTTCAGTATCTGTTGCAGCACGAAAAGATTGGATAGCAGTGACTTTATCTCCCAAATTCTTTCCTGATTTTTTTATTAGAAATTATACAGAAATATAAAAAAATATAAAAGGGGGAAAACTCCCCCTGTTTGTGTTAGATGTCGTAGTAGAGTTCAAACTCTTTTGGATGAGGGACAAGTCTTATAGCATCAACTTCTTCCTGCTTTGTTTCAATCCACATGTTTATAAAGTCCTCGTCCATTACGCCGCCTTTTGTGAGGAACTCCATGTCTTCCTTGAGGGCATCAATGGCTTCTTGCAGTGAAGCAGGTGTTGATGGAACATTTGCAAGTTCTTCAGGAGGGAGAGAGTATATATCTTTGTCTAATGGCTCTCCTGGATGGATTTTGTTTTCAATTCCGTCTATAGCAGCCATCAGCAGTGCTGTAAATGCAAGGTATGGGTTAGAAGAAGCATCTGGGAATCTTACCTCAATTCTCTTTGCTTTTGGAGAAGCTGAACCCATAGGTATTCTGATAGCTGCAGACCTGTTTCTTGCAGAGTAAGCAAGTCTTACAGGTGCTTCAAATCCAGGGACAAGCCTGTGGTAAGAGTTTGTTGTTGGGTTTGTGAATGCTGCAATGGCCTTTCCATGTTTTATTATTCCACCTATTGCATACAGTGCAACTTCAGAAAGTCCTGCATACTGGTCTCCAGCAAACATGTTCTCTCCACCTTTCCAGATGGAGAAGTGCGTATGCATTCCTGAACCGTTGTCTCCAGCGATTGGTTTTGGAAGGAATGTTACATATTTTCCGTGTCTGTAACCAACATTTCTCAGGACATACTTGTATTTGAGAACGTTGTCTCCTGTTGTAACAAGATCTGAGAATCTGAAGTTAATCTCTCCCTGTCCAGCTGTTCCAACCTCGTGGTGCTCTCTCTCTACTGTTATGCCAACTTCTTCCAATGTTTTGACCATATCCCTTCTGATGTCAGCCATTTTATCAAGTGGAGGAACAGGGAAGTATCCTCTCTTGTAAGGTGTTTTGTATCCAAGGTTAGGCATCTCCTCTCTTGCAGTATTCCACCATCCTTCAATAGAGTCTATTTCGTAGTAGGCAATGTTTGGACCGTTAACAAACTTTATGTCATCAAAGATGAAGAACTCTGCTTCAGGCCCAAAGTAAGCAATATCACCGATGCCTGTTGACTTAAGAAACTCAATAGCCTTTTTGGCTATCTGTCTTGGATCTCTGTTGTAAGGCTCTCTTGTGATAGGGTCTTCAACATCACATACAAGAGATATTGTTGGGTCATCAATAAATGGGTCAATAAAAGCAGATTTTGGGTCTGGGATGAGAAGCATGTCAGATTCCTGAATACCTTTCCATCCTCTGATAGAGGAACCGTCAAAAGGAATTCCATTCTCAAAGCTCTCTGCTGAAAATTCGTGGGCTGGAATTGTAAGGTGTTGCCACTGACCAAACGGGTCAGAGAACTTCAGATCAATAAAGGCAATGCCTTTTTCAGAAATAACTCTTAAAACGTCGTCTGGTGTTTGACACTGAATCATAGCCATCTAAAAAACCTCCTTAGGTTTATTTTATTTTAAATTGCTTCTGGTCCTCTTTCTCCAGTTCTTATCCTTATCACATCTTCAATAGGAATAATAAATATTTTCCCGTCTCCTATTCTTCCTGTTCTTGCTGCATTTGCTATTGTTTCAACGACTTTTTCCACCATTGAGTCATCAACAACTATCTCAATTTTTAGTTTTGGGAGGAAGTCAATTACATATTCTGCCCCTCTGTATAGCTCTGTATGTCCTTTCTGTCTTCCAAATCCTTTTGCTTCAGATACAGTCATTCCATAAACACCTATCTCTGTTAAAGCGTCTTTAACCTCATCAAGCTTGAAAGGTTTGATGATTGCCTCTATCTTTTTCATTTACAACCTCCATTTTCTTGTTTTTATTAAGCAAATTTTTTGCCAAATTTTAACAGCTTTATTTATCTGTTAATAATTATATCTGCATACTTTATGTGCATTCTTTGCACCTTTTTTATGCATTCAGGTCAAAAACCACCATCTTTATCTCTGTATAATCTTCAATGGCAAATCTTGGACCTTCCCTTCCTATTCCGCTCCCTTTTACACCTCCATAGGGCATGTTGTCAGCTCTAAATGTGGGTATGTCATTTATTATAACCCCACCAACTTCTGCTTGCTGTATAAACTTCCATGCATTTTTTAGGTTGTTTGTAAATACTCCCACCTGAAGACCGTAATTGGATTTGTTAACAAGTCTTATGGCCTCTTCTATGTTTCTGAATTTTTTTACTGTTACAACAGGGGCAAACGCTTCCTCGTAAAACAGTTTAGATTCTTCTGGAACATCTGTTATAACTGTTGGCTGGAAAACAGTTTTTTCTTCAGCGCAGGATACTCCTCCTTCTAACACTTTAGCTCCTTTTTGGACAGCTTCCTGTATCCATGACTGTATTCTGTTAACCTCATCAACAGTTATTACAGGACCAACGTCTGTTTCTTCATCCATCGGGTCTCCAAATTTCAGCTTTGAAACCTCTTCCTGTAAAAGCTGTTGAAACTCTTCTGCTACATCTTCGTGAACCAGCACTCTCTGAACAGAAATACACACCTGTCCTGCTACAGCAAAACCTCCTAAAACAGATTTTTTTGCTGCCCTTTCAAGGTCTGCATCTTTGTTTACAACAACAGCAGAGTTTGAGCCCAGTTCCATAACTATTTTTTTCAGTCCTGCCTGTTTTGCTATTATCTCCCCAACTTTAAGACTTCCTGTGAAAGATACAACTCTTACATCAGGATGTGTTGTCATCGTCTGACCTACATCAGCATAGCCTGGGATTATTGATACTGCTTCTTCAGGAACGCCTGCCTCTAAAAAAAGCTGACACAGCATTGTTGGGGACAGTGGCGTTCTCTCGCTGGGTTTAAGGACAAAGGGACATCCTGCTGCTATTGATGGGGCAATTTTGTGGGCGGTTAGATTTAGAGGAAAGTTAAATGGGGTTATGGCAGCAACAATACCTGCCGGCTCCCTAAAATAAAACCCTTTTTTCCCTGCTCCATTGGGAACTGCGTCAATATGGATGTATTCCCCGTGTATCCTCTTTGCTTCTTCAGCTGAAAGAATTATCGTTGAGATACATCTTTCCACCTCAGTTCTTGCTTCTCTTATGGTTTTTCCCACTTCATAAACTATGGTTTTAGCAAATTCTTCTTTCTTTTGCTCCAAAAGGCGTGCAACATTCATCAAAATTTTGTATTTTTCGTAGGAGCTGAGTTTTTTCAGTTTTTCAAGACCTACTTTTGCTTTTTCTACTGCCTTCTTGACATCCTCTGGGGAGCCTTTTGGAACCTGACCGATTACCTGCTGTGTATATGGATAGATAACATCTATTTTTTCTTTTTTATCTACAGGCTTTCCGCCTATTATCATAGGTAAGGTAATCATAAATCCTGACCTCCCACTTTATATAAATTTTAATACAAAAATTGTTATATTTATACAAAAAGTTAAGGTGAAGTTATGCTTGAATACATAAAAGGAAAAATTGTAGAAAAAGGAGAGGACTTTATTGTTGTTGAGGTTGGGAGTATAGGTTTTTTTGTTTATACTCCATCAGATTTTGATGTAGGTTATTCAGAGCAGATTTTTGTAAAGATGTTCATAAAGGAAGAAAGCCCTGTGATGTATGGTTTTAGGACAAGGGAAGAGAGGGATTTGTTTGTTCAGCTTTTATCTGTTAATGGTGTAGGCGTAAAGCATGCTTTTTCCATTCTCAGCAGATATACTGTTGGAGAGATTATGGATATATTAGAGGAAGGAAATCTTGATGCATTAACAGATGTTCCCGGAATTGGAAAAAAAACAGCCCAGAGGATTATGTTAGAGCTTAAGGGAAGGATAGATTTTATAAAAAGTGAGCTTGTAGAAGATGTGGTAAATGCTCTTACTGGTCTTGGCTTTGAGAAAAAAGATGCCATTTTTGCAGCAAGGGAAGCGGTCAAAGAAACAGGTGATTTGGAAAAAGCTATAAAAAAAGCCCTTCAAAAAATAACAGAAAAAAGATAGAATTTTATAGTTTTATATCAATATATAAAGAAGGTGAAAGGGCATTGTGGATATTAGGGCAGCATGATGAACCAGTAAGGAAAACGAGAAATTCCATATTAGAACTTGTTGGGAACACTCCCCTTATAAAATTAGATAAATCCCTTCCTGATGACATAAAGGAAAAACCTGTTGAGATATATGCAAAGTTAGAAGGATATAATCCGGGAGGCTCTGTTAAAGATAGACCAGCAACGAGAATGATTGTTGAGGCTATTAACTCAGGGAAACTGACAAAAGACAAAATCATATTAGATGCAACCTCTGGAAATACAGGTATTGCCCTTGCAATGGTAGGAACTGCATTGGGATATAGAGTTGAACTGGCAATGCCTTCCAATGTTAGTGAAGAGAGGAAAAAGATAATACAGGCCTACGGAGCAAAGATACATTATACAGACCCTCTCCAGAGCACAGATGGAGCCATTATATATGTAAGGGAGCTTATAGAAAAGTATCCTGATAGATATTATTACATAGACCAGTATAATAACGATGCCAATTGGCGTTCCCATTTTTATTCCACTGCCGTTGAGATATGGAAACAGACTGAAGGGAGGATAACCCACTTTATTGCTGGTATTGGAACAGGTGGAACTATAATGGGAACTGGCAGAAGACTGAAGATATTCAATCCTGATATTCAGATTATAGGTGTCCAGCCTGACAGCCCTTTCCACGGAATTGAAGGACTGAAGTATATAGAAACTTCCATAAAGCCGGGAATTTTTGATGAGAACCGTTTAGACAGAACTATGTTTATAGGGACAGACATTGCGTATGAAAGGGCAAGACAGCTTGCAAAAAAAGAAGGAGTATTTGTTGGACAGTCTTCCGGGGCTGCCTTTGAGGCAGCTATTCAGCTTGCAAGGGAGATAAAGGAAGGGGTTATAGTATTTGTATGTCCTGATGGAGGAGAAAAATATCTCACCACTGCCCTGTGGGAGTATTAGGGGTCTTTATTGTCTGCCTCAACAGCGTTAATCAGTTTTTCTGAAATGTCTGGTAGAGCTGCTCTCACCCTTACCCATGCAGACATGAGAGGAACGCCGATAGGGTCTTCTCTAAAGTCTTCCTCTGCAACCTTTAAAGCCTGAACAAATGCTTCTATTGCTTCAATCTCACTGTGTCTGTCGTATTCCAAACCATTGATAAGGGACAGGGCGTTGTATTTTTCTATTGCATATCTTGCCTCCTGCAGATAAGTGGTTATCAATGTTCTGAAAAAGCTGTCAGAAAACACAAATCCATCGTGGGCTAAAACCCTGAAAAGTGTTTTTGCTATGTCTGCTGCCATCTTTACAAGTCCTTCTGATGAGCTTCCTTTTTTCAGCACCTGATGTTTGTGCTCGTAAGTTTCCATAACCTCAACCTGACACACACGGTTAAAGGAGGTGTTGTTGTAAACCTCACTGAGCATAGATACTTCTAATCCCCATGTTGGAGAAATTCTTATTCCGCGAGCCAAACTTCTTATAAATGCAAACTCTCCAGATAGGGCATACCTGAAGCTGTCAAGATAAACTAAAAACTGTTTATAACCTAATATCTTCATTAAAGCTCTTATCAGGGGCGTGTAAAACAGTCTCGTTACCCTGCCGTATAACTTGTTTGTCACCCTTGCATAGTAACCCTTTGCAAACTCAAAGTCCAGTGCAGGAGAAACTACAGGGTAAAACAGTCTTGCAGGAAGCTCTCTTGAGTAGTTAACAATATCACAGTCGTGGAGGGCTATTGCGTATGCTTTAACGTCAGACAGGATGTATCCAAGGGACATCCATACAGAGCGTCCCTTTCCCGGTATGCTGACGTTAAATCCAGCATCTGCAAGGAGTTTATATAACTCCTGCATCCTGGGGCCATCGTGCCATATAACGTCAACCTTTGTGGGGATTTCTGACATAATTTTTTTAACTTTTCTAAACTGT
>JALSNI010000003.1 GCA_026987075.1 Persephonella sp.
TGCAGATATAGAGTGTGTATGCTCTATCTGTCCCCATTCGTCCTGCAAAAAGTATGACTTCATTCCGTGAAGAACGCCTATAGAACCACCGTTTATGCTTGCAGCATGCTGACCTGTTTCTATACCGTAGCCTGCAGCTTCCACTCCAATAAGTCTTACATTTTCATCTTCTATAAATGGATAGAACATGCCTATTGCATTACTCCCCCCACCTACACAGGCAACAACAGCATCAGGGAGTCTTCCTTCAACTTCCATAATCTGTTCTTTTGTTTCCTTTCCTATAACAGACTGGAAATCTCTCACGATAACAGGAAATGGATGGGGACCAAGAGCAGAACCTATAACATAATGGGTTGTTCTTACATTAGTAACCCAGTCTCTGAGGGCCTCATTTACTGCATCTTTCAGTGTCCTGCTTCCAGATTTTACTATTTTTACCTCTGCTCCGAGGAGTTTCATTCTAAAAACATTCAGTGCCTGTCTTTCTGCATCTTCCTCTCCCATATAGACAACACATTCAAGACCAAACAGAGAAGCTGCTGTTGCTGTGGAAACGCCGTGCTGTCCTGCTCCTGTTTCTGCTATTATTCTTTTTTTTCCTAACTTTTTTGTCAGAAGAACCTGTCCGAGGGTGTTGTTTATTTTGTGAGCTCCTGTATGGAGCATATCCTCCCTTTTCAGGTATATCTTTGCTCCTCCAACAGCCTGTGTTAACCTGTGGGCATAGTACAAAACAGTAGGTCTTCCTGCATACTCCTGAAGATAGTAAATCAGTTCTCTCTGGAAGTCACCGTCGTTTTTTATCTTTTCATACTGCTCTTCTAACTCCTCTAACGCAGGAATGAGTGTCTCCGGTAGAAATTTTCCTCCAAACTGTCCAAAGTATCCTTTACTGTCCGGGTAATAGTATTTCATCACCTTCTCTCCTATTGTTAATGTCAAATAAGAAATTTTCTTCCTCTTTTTTGTAAGGTGGTACAGTAATTATATTTCCTGAGCAATCAATTTTGGGCTCTGTTCCTTTTATAAACAGCAGTTTTTTGCCTTCACAACTTCCGTCAGACACTGTCTGTGTTTTTAAATCAACTGGTATGTAAGTAGTTCCTTCTGGAACAGGAAAATCTTCTACCTCTTTATCTGTATGTGCTGTAGCCATAAGGTCAATCCATATAGGAAGTGCTGCTTTTGCCCCTGTCATTTTCCATCCTATCTTCTTCTTAAAGTCATATCCTACCCATACAACTGTTGTAAGTTTTGTTGAAAAGCCTGCAAACCATGCGTCTGTGTAATCATTTGTTGTTCCTGTTTTTCCTGCAACAGGAAATCCCAATACTTTTGCCTTCTTACCTGTTCCCTCCTGAATAACACCTTTAAGCAGGTCTACCATTACTGCATTTTCTTCTTCAGGAATTACTCTGCTACATTCTGGCTTATGCTGATAAATCACATTTCCATTTGGGTCAACAACCTTTTCTATAAAATAGGGTTTGCATCTTACACCATTGTTAGCAAATGTAGAATAAACAGATGACAGCTCAAGGGGAGAAATATCTATGCTTCCAAGTGCTACAGATGGGACTTTTGGTATTTTTGTTTTTATCCCAAGTCTGTATGCAAGAGATATAACAGGTTCATATCCTATTTCTAAAAAAAGGTTTACAGATGCTGCGTTCAAGCTTCTTGTTAAAGCTTCTCTCAGGGTAACCTTTCCATTATACTTTCCTTCATAATTTCGTGGTATCCATTCCTCAAATCTGTCAGGGTCCCATATGGCAACAGGTTCATCGTCAATTACAGAAATCTGGGTAAAGCCTTTTATTATCGCTGCAGTATAAACAATAGGTTTGAATGCAGAACCAGGCTGTCTTTTTCCTTGAACTGCTCTGTTGTATTTAGATTTTTTAAAATCATATCCTCCAGACAGTGCCCTAATGGCTCCTGTTTTAGGATCAATAGATACAACGGCAGTTTCTAAATATGGGATGAATTCAAATCTATCATCTCCTAAATATCTAACATAAACAGGAAATCCTTTCTGAGCATTTTTCAGCGAGCCATAAAATCTGACCTTTCCTTCCTTTTGTCCAATTTTGAAAAATATTGTTTTTCTCTTTATGTTTTCTATCAGTCCAACATACACATGCCCCTTTAACAGTTTTTTTGTATTTTGTTTACTATACTCTTCTAACATTTTATTTACTTCTTCTTCAGAAAGTTTAGGAAAGCCAACTTGTTGCTGTAAAAGCTCTATGTGGTCTTTGACTATGTAATGGGTATCTCTTAGAAGGTCTTTGTCTGCTGTAGTGTATATTTTGTAACCACCTTTATATAACTCATCTGAACCATATTTTTCTGTAAACCATAGTCTTACCATTTCAGTAAAATAATCGTGAATGTTAATCTCTTCCTCATCCTGTTCCCTCAGGTTAATAGGTTTTTTGTAACATTCCTTTGCTGTGTATATGTCTATGTATCCTTCTTCAACCATACTTTGAAGAACAGCATTACGCCTTTGGGTAGCTCCTTCTATGTTTTTGTAAGGATCATATCTACTTGGTGCTTTTGGTAAACCAGCTAAAACAGCAGCTTCACATACATCTAACTCCCACACGTGTTTTCCAAAATAAACCTGTGATGCAGACTCTACACCGTATGCCCCGTGACCGAGATATATCTGATTGAGATACATCTCAAGTATTTTATCTTTAGGATAAATTCTGTTAAGCTCTATGGCTAAAATAATTTCCTTAAATTTTCTCCGGAAGCTTCTCTCTGGAGTAAGGAACAGATTTTTTATAAGCTGCTGTGATATAGTGCTTCCTCCAGCAACAATTCTTCCTGAAACTATATTTATAAAGGCAGCTCTTAAAATCCCCCACACATCTATACCAGGGTTCTCGTAGAATGTCCTGTCTTCAATAGCAATAAATGCTTTTTTAACATGGTCAGGTATACGGTCTATTGTTACATACTGTCTCCTCTGGACGAAGAATTCAGTTAATATAGAGCCATCGTAAGCAAATACTTGTGAAACTTGACTGGGTTTCCAATGCTCAAGGTTTCTTACATCTGGAAGGTTTCTCGTATTTATGTAAACCAGTAGGGATACTCCTAAAAATCCCAACAGTATAAATAAAATCAGAAGAAACTTCAGAAGTCTAAACAATTTCCTACCTGGTTATTGTTATTCTAAAATAATAATTTTACAGGAAAAAAGTGTTGTTTACCTTCTGTTGTTAAAACAAAAAAAAATAAGATAAAATAGATACGCTAAAACTAAATGAGAGGATACTGCTTGGTTGGAGAGAACAAAATTATTACTTTTCAGGAAATTATACACAGATTAGAAAAATTTTGGACACAAAAGGGGTGTATACTCTGGCAACCTTACGACATAGAAGTTGGTGCAGGGACAATGAACCCTGCGACCTTCTTAAGATGCTTGGGACCTGAAGAGTGGAATGTATGTTATGTTGAACCATCAAGAAGACCAAAAGATGGAAGATATGGCGAAAATCCCAACAGACTTCAGCATTACTACCAGTTTCAGGTTATTTTAAAACCTGCTCCAGAAAATCCTCAGGAGCTCTACCTTGAAAGCCTTGAAGCACTTGGTATTGACCTGCAGAAGCATGATGTAAGATTTGTTGAAGATGACTGGGAAAGTCCAACTCTTGGGGCATGGGGACTGGGATGGGAAGTATGGCTTGATGGTATGGAGATAACACAGTTTACATATTTTCAGCAAGTGGGAAGCCTTGATTTACCATCTATAAGCGTTGAGATAACCTATGGTTTGGAAAGAATAGCCACATATCTGCAAAATGTGGACAGTGTTTATGATATCGTTTGGGCGCCGGGTTTGACCTATGGTGATATATATAGGGAGTCAGAAAGACAGTGGTCTGTTTATAACTTTGAGCTTGCAGACACAGACATGCTTTTTGCTACATTTGATATGTATGAAAAGGAAGGTTTTCGTCTAATAGAGCATAATCTCCCTATACCAGCTTACGATTATGCCCTTAAGTGTTCCCACATATTTAATCTACTTGATGCGAGGGGAGCTTTATCTGTAAATGAAAGGGCGAGATTTATAGGAAGGGTGAGAAATCTTGCAAGGGAATGTGCAAAAGCTTTTGTGAAACACAGGGAAGAGTTAGGATATCCACTTATGAAAAAAAGGGAGCATAAATGAGAAACTATCTGTTAGAAATAGGAACAGAAGAGTTACCTCCTAAGGCTGTTGAGATATCTTTGAATTACTTCAGTCAAAAACTACCTGAAATTTTTAAGAATTTCTTTGAGTATGACACACCTGAAAATGTTGAGATTTTTGCTTCTCCAAGGAGAGTAGGCTTTTTAATGAAAAATCTTAAAGAGAGGGAGCCTTCACAGGAAAAAGTGGTAATAGGTCCACCTGCAAAGGTAGCCATAGATGAAAATGGTAAATTTACAAAGGCAGCTCTTGCATTCGCTTCAAAAAACGACATTTCTGTTGAACAACTCCAGATTATTGAGAATGAGAAAGGCCGATATGTAGGAGCAAAAATATTAATAGAAGGTAAGAAGTTAGAAAATTTTATAAAGGAAAAAATACCTCCTTTCATTTTATCTATACCTTTTCCAAAAACCATGAGGTGGGATAGTTCTGGAATAAGATTCTCCAGACCTATAAGATGGATAGTTTCTCTGTTAGACAAGGAAGTTATTGAAATAGAAATTGGGAATATAAAAGCTGACAGGTATACATATCTTCATAGATTTATGACAGAACCTGTAGGTAAAGGTGGAAAAAAGGAGATATCTGAAGCTCTCAAATATAAAGAAATTACAAAATTAGGTTTTGTTATAGCAGACTTTAAAGAAAGAAGGGAATCAATAAAAACCCAGATTGAAGGATTTGCAAAGGTTTTAGATGCACAGCCTATTGAAGACGATGAACTCCTTGATGAAGTTACCAATCTTACAGAATTTCCCATTGGTATTTTAGGCGAGTTTTCTCCACAGTATCTTATTCTCCCAAAAGAGGTTATTGTAACAGTCTGTAAAGTTCACCAGCGTTATTTTAACTTTGAAAGGAATGGAAATCTTATACCTAAATTCCTCGCCTTTTCTAATAATTCTGTTCCCAATAGGGAAATTATCAAAAATGGTTATGAAAAAGTCCTGAAAGCAAGGCTTGAGGATGCCCTCTTCTTTTATGAAGAAGACCTGAAGCACAGACTTGAAGAATTTTATCCAAAACTTAGAGATGTCCAGTTTCATCAGAAGTTAGGCAGTCTCCTTGATAAGGTTGAGAGAAATGAAAGAATTGCCCTTTTACTTTCTGAGCATTTCAAAGATATAAATGTTGAAGATATGGTAAGGGCTTGCAGGCTTTCCAAATGTGACATCCTGACTGAGATGGTAAAAGAGTTTGACGAACTTCAGGGCATTATGGGTATGCATTATGCATTAAAACAGGGAGAAAAAGAAGAAGTGGCAAAGGCCATATATGAGCATTACCTGCCAAAAACTGCCGATGACAATCTTCCTCAAACAACTATTGGGACTGTTCTTGCCCTTGCTGATAAGTTAGATACAGTTATTTCATTTCTATCTATCGGAGAAAAGCCAAAGGCAGCAGCAGACCCCTATGGAATAAGAAGAAGTGCCATAGGAATTGTTAGACTATTGGTAGAAAAAGGGGTTGATATAGACCTCAAGGAAATTTTAGATTTAATCTCAGAAGAGGCAAGAAAAAGCAAGATACTAAAGTTTGCTGAGATTGAGGATAACTGGAAAGTGTTGTTTGACGAAAGCATAATACCAGAAATTTTAGAGTTTATTACTGGAAGATTTGTTTCATACATGAAGGATAAAGGTTATGATACAGACGTAATAAATGCTGTTATATCAACCAACAGTTACAATTTATATAGAAACTATCTTAAGATAAGAACAGTTCAACAGCTCAAGAAAAATCCGCAGTTTACAGACATTATGACTGTTTTTAAAAGAGTAGGAAGAATAATACCTGAAGGTTTTGAAGGGGAGTTTTCTGAAAATTTTCTGAAAGAAAAAGAAGAAAAAGAACTATTTGAACAGTTCCAGAGAATAAAAGATGTATATAATGATGAAGTAGAAAGGAAAGATTACGAAAAAGCATTAAAAGAGCTTCTTAAATTAAAACCTTACATAGATAATTTCTTTGACAATGTTATGGTTATGGTAGAAGATAAGAGGTTAAGGGAAAACAGGCTCTCTCTTATGGAGATGATAAACAGAATGTTTAAGAGAATTGCAGATTTTACTAAGATAGCAACATAAAAAATTACAGATAATCAGGAGGAATAAATTATGTCCAACAAAAAATTGGTTGTCTGGCTCAATGAAGTGGGAATGGAAGATGTTGAGCTGGTCGGGGGAAAGAATGCATCCCTTGGAGAGATGATAAAAGGACTCTCTCCTATGGGAATAAAAATTCCGATGGGATATGTGGTAACAGCAGAAGCATACAGATATTTTATTGAATACAATAACCTGAAGGAAAAAATCAGAGAAACCCTGAAAGGACTTGACCCAAACGATGTATTTGACCTTCAGAAAAGAGGGCTTACAATTAGAGAGATGATAAAAGGAGGGCAATTTCCAGACGACCTGAGGAAGCAGATTTTAGATTATTATGCCCAGCTTAGCGAAATGTATGGAAAACACAGGGTTGACGTTGCTGTTCGCTCATCAGCAACAGCAGAAGACCTACCAGATGCATCATTTGCAGGACAGCAGGAAACGTATCTGAACATAAAAGGGGATGAAACACTCCTCTCAGCTATAAGGAACTGTTTTGCTTCCCTTTTCACAGATAGGGCAATATCTTACAGAGAGTCATTTGGATTTGACCACTTTTCTATTGGTCTTGCTGTTGGTGTTCAGAAGATGGTTCGTTCTGACCTTGCAGCAGCAGGTGTAGGCTTTTCTTTAGATACAGAAAGTGGTTTTAAAGATGTTGTTCTTATTAACGGCTCTTATGGGCTTGGCGAGATGGTAGTTCAGGGTGCAGTTACACCTGACGAATGGCTCGTTTTTAAACCAACTTTTAGAGAAGGATATGAAGCAATAATAGAGAAAAAATTAGGAAAGAAAACCCACAAAATGGTTTATGGAACAACAGAAGAGGAAAGGGTAAAAATTGTTCCTGTTCCAGAAGAAAAACAAAAACAGTTCTGCCTCACAGATGAAGAGGTATTAAAATTAGCAGATTGGATAATGAAGATAGAAGAGTATTACTCCAACAAATATAACAAATGGACACCTATGGATGTTGAGTGGGCTAAAGATGGTGAGATAAACGAGCTGTTTATTGTTCAGGCAAGACCTGAGACTATACATTCAAGGAAAGACCACTCAAAGATAACTGTTTATAAAATAACAGAGCCCTATGAAGAAAGGATAAAGAAGATATTGGTTCAGGGGATAGCCGTTGGAGATAAAGTAGCAACAGGTAACGTAAAACTGATGTATTCATTAGAAGATGCAAAAGATTTCAAACCAGGAGATGTTCTTGTTACAGATATGACAGACCCAGACTGGGAACCTATTATGAAACAGGCTTCAGCAATAGTTACAAATAGAGGTGGAAGAACATGCCATGCAGCTATTGTAGCAAGGGAACTTGGAGTTCCTGCAGTTGTTGGAACAGGAAATGCAACAGAGGTTTTAAAAGACGGTCAACTTGTAACTGTTTCCTGTGCGGAAGGAGATGTTGGATACGTTTACGATGGTCAGGTAGAGTATGAGGTTGAGGAAGTAGATATTAATACTTTACCAAAAACAAAAACACCAATAATGATGAACGTTGCCTCTCCTGAGGGAGCCTTTGATTTCTCATTCCTCCCAAATGCAGGTGTAGGGCTTGCAAGGGAAGAGTTTATCATAAATAACTACATAGGGATACATCCCCTTGCCCTAATAAGGTTTGATGAGATAAAAGAAAAGGATCCAGAACTTGCAAAAGTCATAGAAGACAAAACATTTGGATACGATAATAAAGAAGAGTATTACATTAAAAAACTGTCTTACGGAATAGCAAGAATAGCTGCAGCATTCTATCCAAAGCCTGTTATAGTTAGATTTTCTGACTTTAAATCCAACGAGTATGCAAACCTTATAGGTGGAAAATATTTTGAGCCTGTAGAGGAAAATCCTATGATAGGCTGGAGAGGAGCTTCAAGATACTACTCTCCCCAATTTAAAGAAGCATTTGGGCTTGAATGCAAAGCAATAATAAGAGTTAGAAACAAAATGGGACTGAAAAATGTTAAGGTGATGATTCCGTTTTGCAGAACGCCAGAAGAAGGAGAAAAAGTCCTAAAAGTAATGGAAGAATATGGCCTAAAGAGGGGAGATAACGGTCTTGAAGTATACGTGATGTGCGAACTTCCTTCCAATGTTGTGTTAGCTGACCAGTTTGCAGAGCATTTTGACGGATTTTCAATAGGTTCAAATGACCTGACACAGCTTACACTGGGATTAGACAGGGATTCCTCACTGGTAGCTCATCTTTATGATGAGAGAAACGAAGCAGTTAAAAGACTGATTGCACAGGTAATAAAAACAGCTAAAGAAAAGGGAAGAAAGATAGGAATATGTGGACAAGGTCCCTCAGATTACCCAGACTTTGCCCAGTTTTTAGTTGAACAGGGAATAGACACAATATCTATAAACCCAGATGCAGTTTTAAAAACAACAAAAGCAATTGCAGAGATAGAGAAAAAGTTAGGTCTTCACTAAATTTAGAGGGAAGGTAAAGCCTTCCCTTTTTCTGCCGAAAATGTATATTAATTAGTGAGGGCTACTTTAAGAGGGGAGTTATATGAGTATATTAGAGAAAATAAAAAGTCCAGTAACAGGGATTCTTCAGAGAGAAAAGACATCTCTTGGTATTCAGCTTGACAGAGGATTTGCAAGGATTGCTATTCTTGATAAAGAAATGGGTAAGTATCACATTCCTGTTATGCCCTTTGAAGTTTCCCTTGTTGAAAATAAAGAACAGGCTGGAATGCTAATACGGGAAGAATTAGACAAAAGGGACATTCACATAAAATCAGCAGTAGTAAGTGTTCCAACAGCATCTACACTATTTAAGACAATAAAAATCCCAAAAATGTCTCCTAAAGAGATAGAAGAAGCAGTTGAGTGGAACATAAGAGAAGACATAAAAAGTCTGAAAGGAACAACAGTTTACGATTACGATATTATTAGCGAAGAAGGGGAAGAGCTCAGTATAATTGTCGTAATATCAAAAATAGATGACATAGAAAATATAAGAGAAATAATGAAGTATGCTGGGATTGAACCAGATATAATAGACTCTGAAGGTATAGCTCTTATAAATCTTGCTGAAGCAGAGAAAAACAATAACCCAGAGCTAAAAGAAGAGAGCAACATATGTATCATCCACTTAGATATAAATGACTCATATCTGATATTCTTCCACGAGAATGTGATTGTTCAATCGTTAAACTTTGATGCTAAAAGGTATGAGGAGCTTGAACCTGATGACAAGGAAAAAGCTATAGACAGACTGATAAATGAGATAAACTATTTCTTCCTGACAATAAATGAACCCAAAATAATATATACTTCAGGATTTTTTGCTAAATACCCAGAAATTCAGGCATATATGCAGCTTAAATTCAGCACAAGATTTACCTTAGTTGAACTTGACCCGGTAAAAGCTTTAGGTATAGAGTTTGAAAGCCAGTTTCCTTTAAGTATATACAACATACCATTTGGTCTTGCTTACAGGAGAATAGAAAATGATTAAGATAAACCTAAACCCAGAAAAGAGAAAAAGGAAAGAGTTTAAAAAAGTAGGAGCTCCCTCTATAAAACTGAAAAACAAAGCAGTTTTATATGTGGGAATTCCAATACTTCTTATAGGTGCAGAAATCGTCTATTCTGTGTATTTAGGGGCAGAAATAAGCAACCTGATGGAGAGGAAACAGCAGCTTATAGAGGAAAGAGCCAAATATAAAGATGTAGAGAGGAAAATAAATCAGCTTAAAAAAGCTGTTGCAGAAGCAGAAAGATTAAAAGAAGTAACGAAGCTAAAAATAGCAGTATTTAACAAGCTATCTTCTGAAAAAACAGACTTCATACCAATGATAAAAGCTATTGCAGTAAGTATTCCAGATGGAGTATGGCTCAGAAAAGTAGACATATTAAGAACAGGTGGAAACCTAACAGGATTCTCTTTCAATCCGAAATTTATATCAAACTTTTATGACAACCTATCTTCTTATTACAAGACAATAACCTTTAATTCTGTTGAAAGAAGAAAAAGTTCTGGAAAGAAAAGGAGTAATATAAATTACTATTCATTTAAGTTTAATCTTTCTGGCTGGAAAAAAGAAAACAAGGGAGGAGAAAATATTGAACATAGAAGCCCTTAAAGAGCAATGGGAGGGTTTGCCTGAATGGCAGAAGATTTTGCTAACTGCTCTTATAACGTTACTTGTAATGTATGGGATATATACTCTTATAATAGACCCTAAAAAAGTAGAAAAAGAACAGTTAAAATCTGAAGTAGATAATCTTCAGGTTCAGGTTGACAGGTTAAAAAGATTTGCAAGACCAGAAATAAGGAAAAAGTTAGAAGACAAGTTAGCATCTATTCAAGCAGAAGTTCAAAATCTTAACAGAGAATTAGAAAAAATAAAATCTGTGGTTCCTACAGAAGAGAAAACACAAGAAATTTTAAGATTTATATCTGATTCAGCATTAAAATCAAATGTGATTATGAATAAATTCCATGTATCTCCTCCTGAAGAGATATACATGCGTTATAACAAAACGAAAGATAGATTGGAAGTTGTTACAGGAAAGCAAAAGAAAAAGGACAAATCCTTTATAAAGATTAACAGAGTGAAGATAACTCTTGATATGAATAGTAGAACAGTAGGAGATGTTGTGGATTTCCTTAGAAAATTAGGGAAAAGTGATAGATTTTTCAGGTTAGATAGGCTATCTATTGAGAAAGTGAAAAAGAAAAAAGGAAGAACTTTTAGCATAAAACTGACAGTATCAACCTATTATATGTAAAGGAGGGGTAAATGAGAATTTTTGTAGTGTTATTTTCTGTTTTGCTGTTATACACAGGAATATTTGCTGAAGAAACAGACTCCTTTTATGAAGGAGAAAATGTTGTAGGTTTCATAAAAGACAACCATGGAAACAAATATATCGTTATAGAGACTCCAGAAGGAAAGGCTAAACTAATACGAACAGAAAAAAATCCGGAAGAAATATTAAAAGACAGTGGCGGAATTACAAAAGAAGATTTTGAAATCAGGTAATGGTGAGGTGCGGTTATGAGAGGGAAAACAGTATTAGCAATAGTATTGCTTCTCGTTAGCTCTGTAGTTTTTGCACAAACAAAAGTATCTGCAGAGTTTTATGGAGCAAAGTTAAGCACAGTCATAGATGTAATATCCGAACTGTCAAATAAAAACATTATATGGGACAGTGAGGCAGCAGGGAAATCGTCAACTCCCGTTTACATAACGGTAAGAGAACCTGTATCTGTTGAAACCTTATTCAGGATAGTGCTCAAAGAGTATGGGCTTACTTACATAAAATCAGGAAATATATACAAAATAAAAGTAGCCGAAAAGGCATTAATAACAATACCTCCAGAGGTTGTAAAATATCTTGGTAAGGATGTGTTTGATTCCTTTGTCAGTATAATAAAAGACAATGTCTCCCCAACTGCGGCAGTAAAGGTATACAAGGCAAGTAATGCAGTATACGTTAGAGATTCCAAAGAAAATGTAGAAAATCTGAAAAAGGTAGTGGAAGAGTTTCTAAAGCCCCTCCAGAAAGAAGCCCAGAAATTAGCAAAAATAGAAGAAGAAAAAGAAAAACAGATGAAAGAAGCTGCTCTTGCAAAGGCTAAACTTGAATCAATGCTGCTGAAGAAAGAGATAAAAGTTAAACCTGAAGAATTTAAAGCTATAGAAGATGAACTGATAGAAAATCTCTCTCCTTATGGAAAATATTCTTATGACCCAAAGACAGAGAAGTTGACCATTGTGGAAGTTAGAAATAACTTTTCAAAAATCAGTAAGATTTTAGCAAAAGCTCAAAAGATTGACATAGTTACAAAATGTTACTACGTGAGAGCTTTAGAACCTGCTGAACTTCTGATGACAATCAGTGAAAACTACCTAACAAAATACGGTTCTGTAATATTCAAATCCAAAGAGACATCAAAAGCTGTTGGACTGGAAAAACAGATGAGAGTTGGTGGAACAGCAGGAACAACAACCACAACAGCAACAGAAAAAGAGAAAAGTATTATAACTTCATTGCCAAAAATATGTATCACAGACATTCCTTCTGTGGTAAATAAAATATACAAAAACTTCTCTAACATACTTCTGAAAAGGCCATATCAGATTGCTATAGAGGCAAGAATTGTTCAGATACAGTCTTCCTTCAAAAAAGACCTTGGAATACAGTGGGGTGCCGCTGTAACAAGTGGTAACTTCAGAATGTCTGGAGCAGGACTAACTCCCAGTTATCTGGCAACCGGTTCCTATATGTTTGACTTTCCGGCTCCAGCTGTAACTGCAGGCTCTGGCGGGGCTGTGGGACTGCTGTATGGAACAGCAAATAACTATATAGACCTGAGGCTCTCTGCTTTAGAGCAGATAGGTAAAACAAAGATACTCTCCAGACCAAAAGTGATAACAATAGACGGAGAAGGTGCTGAGATTGCTCAAGGTTTTGAAATACCATACACCACATTTGGAACTACAGGTGGAGCTGCCGTTGCAAATGTTCAGTTTAAACAGGCACTTTTAAAGCTAAACGTTATACCAAGAACAACACCTGATGGAAATATTATCATGACTATAGACCTTACACAGGATATTCCAGACTTTGCAAAATCTGTTGCAGGACAGCCTCCTATCCAGACAAAAAGTGTAACCAGTAAAGTGGTTGCAAAAGACGGGCAGACAATTGTTATAGGCGGAATTTTAGAAAAAACTGAAGAAACAGGAGAGAAGGGAATTCCAGGACTTATGCACATTCCCATACTGGGCTGGCTGTTTAAAAACAGGGTTCAAAATAATGAAAGCAGAGAACTGCTGATATTTATAACTCCAAAAATCATATACGAGTAAAATATGTATGACCTTATAATTATCGGGATGGGGCCTGGTGGCTATGAAGCCACCATGACTGCCCTTAGAAAAAGGCTAAATATTGCTATTGTTGAAAAGGGTAAACTTGGCGGGAACTGTCTAAACCGGGCATGTATTCCAACAAAGTACTACAGAGCTGGAGCCCATCTATCAGAGAAACTGGAAAAAGCACAGCTTTATGGTATTGATTTAACTGTCAATAACGTTTCTTTCACAAAAGCAAAAGAAGGAAAGGATAAAGCTATATCATTTCTCAGAAAATCCCTCTCACAGCTTTTAAAGGCAAAAAAAACCCCTGTTTTTAAGGGAACAGGAAGAATTGTTGATAAAAATACAGTGGAAATTACCTATCCAGACGGTTCAAAAGAGGAAATAAAAGGAAAATACATACTTATCGCAACAGGTTCGGTTCCTTCCTCTGTAGGGGGAATTGTGCCTGATGGGGAACACATCCTGACAACTGAAGATTTTATGGAAAACTTGGAACAACTACCGGAAACCTTTGTCGTTATTGGTGGAGGCGTGGCAGGCTGTGAGATTGGATATATAGCTTCTGTTTACGGAAGTAATGTAACAATAGTGGAGATTAAAGACAGACTTTTGCCGATACCTTCTGTATCTATGGAAGTTTCTAAAAATCTTCAGAGAAAGTTCAAAAAATTAGGAATACAGTTTTTACTGAACACTTATGTAAAGGACTACAGAATAGAAAACAATAAGATAATTCTCCTCCTTTCTGATGGAAAAGAGATAACTGCAGACAGGGTTTTACTTTCTGTTGGAAGAAAGCCAAATACACAGAATATAGATGGCATAGGTATAGAAAAAGATGAAAGGGGATTTATAAAGGTTAATCAGTTTCTGCAGACAAATTTTGATAACATATATGCCTGCGGAGATGTAGTTAGCTCACCAATGCTTGCCCATGTTGCTGCCTACGAGGCAAGAATTGCTGTAAAAAACATGTTTGAAGAGAAAAAAGAGAAAGTAGATTACTCTATCATTCCATGGGCAATATTCAGTGCATTTGAGATAGCACATGTAGGACTTACTGAAGAACAGGCAAAGGAGAAGGGAATAGAAACAGCATCAGGATACTATCCATATACTTACAACGAAAAAGCAGTAGATGAACTGGAGTCAGAAGGTTTTGTAAGACTTGTGTTTGAAAAAAATTCTCGCAAGCTGATAGGGGGAACAGTTGTTGGTATAGAGGCTTCAGAAATTATTCATACTATAGCCTACGGAATAAAAAATGAAATGACAGCGGAGGAAATCCACAGCTTTGTGTATTTCCATCCTTCTCTCAGTGAGATACTTATCTATGCAACCTATGATATTGTTGAAGGAAAACTGTTTTAATCTAATTCTATAACAGGCACTAACTTCTCGTTCATTATCTCAACTAATTTCGCAAAAAGTGATTGTTTGTCCTTGCCGTCTTCTGGATAGCTTGCAATTCCTTCAATGATGTTCTTTTCGTTCAGGACTTTTTTCAATCTTTCAATAATCTTCTGTGCCATTTTTTTCTCTGTTTCAGGAAAAAACAGAAAGACAAAGTCTTCTTCTACTGGAGATATAACGTCAACAGACCTGATGTTGTCTTTTATGATAAAAGCGACATCAACTCCTTTAAAAGATTCTTTATTTTCTTTTATTCTTGTTGCAAGCTCAGGAGCATACAGAAATGCAATAGAAAATGTTGATTCCTTTTTGTATCTTTCTATTCTCCTTATCTCTAATTCTACAAGGGCTTTAAAAACTTCGAAATCGTATATGTGTTCTTCAGAATGCATCTTTTAATTCCTCCAGAATATTTTTATCTATCTCTTCCCATGTTGTATGCTCCCCTACTCTGCCAAAATGACCGTAAATAGCTGTTTCTTTGTATATTGGATTTCTCAGTTTTAACTTTTCTATTATTCCAACAGGAGATAAATCAAATATATCTTTAATTTTTTTGTTTAATTTTTCACTGTCAAGGTCTGTATTTGTCTTGATGTTAAATGATACAGGATATTCTCCTCCTATAACATAAACCATCTCCACATTACACTCATCTGCAATACCTGATGCAACGATATGTTTTGCTATGTATCGTGCCATGTATGATGCAGACCTGTCTATCTTCGTGGGGTCTTTGCCTGAAAATGCACTGCCTCCTGATGCTGCAGCTGTTCCATAAGCATCTGCTATTGTTTTTCTTCCTGTAAGCCCTGTATCTGCCATTGGTCCTCCAATAATAAATCTGCCTATAGGATTTATGACTATGTCTGTATTTCTATCTATAAACTCCTCTGGAACAGCTTCCTTTATCACCTTTTCAATAACAGCATTTCTCAGCTCTAACTCTGATACATAAGGCTCGTGCTGAACAAGAACAGTAACAGAGTCTATACGAACAGGTTTACCATTTTCATACTCCACAACAACAACAGCTTTACCATCTGGTCTAAAAAATGGAACAATATCATCTTTTCTCAGCTGGTCTATGCTCTGGGTTATTCTATTTGCTATATTACACGGAAGAGGCATAAGATTTTCTGTTTCTGATGTGGCATAACCTACAACGATACATGTGTCTCCAGCCCCTTCAAGAGGAACTCCCAAAGCAATCTCTGGACTCTGGTCGCTTATCGTTGATATAACACCTGCTGTATAACCGTCAAATCCGTATTCGGGCTTTGTGTATCCTATTTCTATAAGTGCTGACCTTGCAATGTTAGGTATGTCAACATAAGCATCTGTTGAAAGCTCTCCAGAAACATGAACAAGACCTGTTGTTATCAGAACCTCAATGGATGCCTTTGTGTAAGGGTCTTTCATAATAAGTTCGTCTAATATAGCATCAGCTATGATGTCAGCAGTTTTGTCAGGGTGTCCCTGACATACTGCTTCTGCACTTTTTATGACTTTCATCTTAATCCTCTAAAGACATTCATCTTCTAAAACAGCTCCCTTGTTGGCAGATGTTACGTGTTTTGCATATCTTCTGAGCCATCTGCTTTTAATCTCTTTCTGTTTTGGTTTAAACTTTTCCATTCTCTTTTTAAATTCTTCTTCAGAGATGAGAAGCTCTATCTTTCTGTTTGGAATGTCTATGAGTATCTCATCACCGTCCTTTATTATTCCGATAGGACCTCCTGCTGCTGCTTCTGGAGATATGTGCCCAATACATGCTCCCCTTGTTGCTCCAGAAAATCTTCCGTCAGTAATCAGTGAAACTTTATCTCCCAGTCCCATACCCATTATTGCAGATGTTGGTGAGAGCATTTCTCTCATTCCAGGAGAACCTTTTGGTCCTTCATATCTTATAACAACAACATTTCCTTCTTTTACCTTTCCACCAAATATTCCCGATATAGCTTCTTCCTCACTGTTAAAGCATACGGCTGTCCCTTTAAATACCTGCATCTGTGGGTCAACAGCTGCTGCTTTTACAACAGCACCGTCAGGAGCTATATTCCCAAATAAAATAGCAAGTCCCCCTGTTTCACTGTAAGGGTCTGTTATTGGTCTTATAACAGAAGGGTCTTTTATCTCTGCTTCTTCTATAACTTCTCCTATTGTTTTCAGAGATACTGTAGGTCTGTCAAGATGCAGCAGTCCTTTTTTTGCCAGTTCTTTCAGTATAGCAGATATGCCCCCTGCCCTATCTAAATCTTCCATATGGTAGTTAGAGGCTGGAGCAAGCTTACACAGTGTTGGTGTTCTTCTTGAAATCTCGTCTATCTTTTTTACAGGGAACTGTATACCAGCTTCATAAGCAATAGCTAAAAGATGAAGGACTGTATTGGAAGAGCCACCCATAGCTATATCTAAAGTAAATGCATTTTCAATGGTTTTCTCGTTTACAATATCTCTGAATTTCAGGTCAGCTTCTACGAGCTTTATAATCTGTCTGCCAGCTTTTTTTGCTAATTCCTGTCTCCTTGGGTCTGTCGCAAGGATTGAGCCATTTCCCGGAAGGGCTATTCCCAAGGCTTCAGAAAGGCAGTTCATAGAATTTGCTGTGAACATTCCTGAGCAGGAACCACAGGAAGGGCAGGCATTTTCCTCTATTACTTTTAGCTCCTCTTTGCTCATCTTTCCCTGTGCAACAGCTCCAACAGCTTCAAATGCTGTTGAGAGGTCAATAGGTGTTCCATCTGGAAGGTGTCCAGCTGCCATAGGACCACCGCTGACAAATATGACAGGTATGTTCAGTCTTGCAGCTGCCATCATCATACCTGGAACAATCTTGTCACAGTTTGGAATGCATACCAAAGCATCTAACTTGTGGGCTTCAACGACCGTTTCTATTGCATCAGCAATTATTTCTCTGCTTGGGAGGGAGTAATGCATTCCTGAATGTCCCATAGCAATGCCGTCATCAACACCTATAACGTTAAATTCAAATGGAACGCCTCCTGCTTCTCTCACTGCGTCTTTCACTATCTGGGCAAACTCTCTCAGATGAACATGTCCCGGTATTATATCTATGTAAGAGTTTGCTATACCTATAAACGGCTTATTGAAATCTTCTTCTGACAGACCGCAGGCTCTGAGCAGACTTCTATGAGGAGCTCTCTCAAAGCCTTTTTTCACAATATCACTTCTCATCTATTACCTCTTTCAGGAATTTTTTTGTAAAAACTCTTTTATTCTCTGTTCCATTAAATCTTTTAAATACAGTTTTCTTCTTTTCATTCTCTCTTCTTCTGCTTCTAATTCTGGGTCAGGGGGATAATGTTTTTCCAGCTTCTGTATTTTCCATTTCAGCTCCTGTCTCTCATCATGCCACTTTTTAAACTCTTCATCTGTTTCTAACAGGATTTTGATAGCTTCTTCCCTTGTCATATTTATCCTCCTAATGATTTATATTATGTTCCATGTTCCCAGCTTGAAAGGTATTCTTTCTGTTCAGGTGTTAGACTGTCTATCTTTATCCCCATAGCATTTAGTTTAAGTTTGGCAACTTCAAAGTCAAGCTCGTCAGGAACTTTGTATACTTTTGGTTTTAGATTTTGATGGTTATTTACTAAATATTCTGCAGAAAGAGCCTGATTAGCAAATGACATATCCATTACCTGTGCAGGATGTCCTTCAGCTGCAGCTAAGTTTACCAGTCTTCCTTCAGCTAAAACATATATATTCCTGCCGTCAGGCATTTTGTATTCCCTTACATTTTCTCTTATTTCTCTCTGGGAGACAGACATCTCTTTGAGAACTTTCAGATTTATCTCAACGTCAAAATGTCCTGAATTTGCCACAATACATCCATCTTTCATAACTTCAAAATGCTGTTTATCAATAACATTGATATTTCCTGTTACTGTAACAATAAAATCAGCAATTTTTGCAGCTTCTATCATAGGCATGACTCTGAACCCGTCCATCCTTGCCTCTAATGCTTTCAGTGGGTCAACTTCTGTAACTACAACTTCTGCTCCCATTCCCTGTGCTCTCATTGCAACACCTCTTCCGCACCATCCGTAACCTGCGACAACAAAAACAGAGCCGGCTAAAAGTCTGTTTGTTGCCCTCAGTATTCCATCTATTGTTGACTGACCTGTTCCGTATCTGTTGTCAAAAAGGTGTTTTGTGTATGCATCGTTAACGGCGATAACAGGGAATTTTAGAACTCCATCCTTTTCCATTGCTTTAAATCTTATTACTCCTGTTGTGGTTTCTTCTGTTCCTCCATATATGTTTGGAATGAGCTCCTGTCTTTCTTTGTGAAGTGTTGATATAAGGTCTCCTCCATCGTCCATTGTTATGTTAGGTTTTCTGTCTAAAACCTCTTTTATGTGCTGGTAATAAGTGTCTGTATCTTCGCCGTGTATGGCAAAGGTTGGAATGTTGTAATATTTAACCAGTGCTGCGGCAACATCGTCCTGTGTTGAAAGAGGATTTGAGGCTGTCAGGTAAACATCTGCTCCTCCAGCCTTTAGTGTTATCATCAGATTTGCCGTTTCTGTAGTAACATGGAGACATGCCCCTATGGTTATTCCTTTAAGGGGTTTTTCTTTTTCAAATCTTTCTCTGATTTGCCTGAGAACAGGCATATCCTTTTCTGCCCATTCAATTCTCAGCTTTCCTTTTTCAGCTAAAGATATATCTTTTACATGGTAGTCCATTCATTTCTCCTTGTAGTATTTTTAGAAATTATTATACTACTATAAGTATTAATATTCTTCACATCAGCCTTTATTTCTGATAATCTAATAATTCAGTTATAAATGTTTGGAGAGGAAGATGGGAGAGTTTGAACCTGTTATCGGACTTGAAGTGCACGTTCAGATGTCTACAAAAACAAAATGTTTCTGCAGTTGCAGGGTAGAGTTTGGAGCAGAGCCTAACAGCAATGTATGTCCTGTATGTCTTGGAATGCCCGGAAGTTTACCGGTCTTAAACAGAAAAGCCCTTGAGTATGCGATAAAGGCATCATTGGCACTCAACTGCAAAGTTCACAATCTTTCTGTCTTTGCCCGTAAAAATTACTTTTATCCAGACCTTCCAAAGGGTTACCAGATATCCCAGTATGACAAACCTCTGGCTACTGACGGATACATTGATATAAAAGTAAATGGAAAAGTTGAAAGGATAAGGATACATAGACTCCACATGGAAGAAGATGCAGGAAAGACGATACACGAAGGGGGATACTCTTACGTTGACCTGAACAGGGCGGGAACGCCTCTAATGGAGATAGTTTCAGAACCAGATATAAGGTCTGCTGTTGGTGCAAGGCTTTATCTTGAAAAGCTGAGAAACATAATGAGATATATAGGTGTTTCTGATGCTGACATGGAAAAAGGACAGCTAAGATGCGACGTGAATATATCCCTCAGACCAAAAGGGGAAGAAACATTTGGAACAAAGGTTGAGATAAAAAATATAAACTCCTTCCGTTTTGTCCAGAAGGCAATAGAGTATGAGATAGAAAGACAGACAAAGATACTGAAAAAAGGTGGGGAGATAGTTCAGGAAACAAGACTGTTTGATGAGAAGACAGGTAAGACCTTCACAATGAGAACAAAGGAGGAAGCTCACGACTACAGATATTTCCCTGACCCTGACCTGATACCTGTAAGGATTACATCAGATTTTATACAGCAGATAAAGGATTCTCTCCCAGAACTTCCTGATGATAAAGAAAAGAGGTATGTAAAGGAGCTTGGTTTAACAGAATATGATGCAGAGGTGTTAGTTGCAGACAGAGACAGGGCTGAATTTTTTGAGCTGTCAGTTAAACATTACCCCAAAAATCCAAAGTCTATTGCAAACTGGATAATAAACGAGCTTTTAGGGAAACTGAATGAAGCTGGAATAGAGATATCAGAAAGCCCTGTTAAACCTGAACATATTGCTCAGATTGTTGAGCTTATAGATAGCGGGGCAATATCCACAAAGATAGCAAAAGAGGTTTTTGAGGAAACATTTGAAACAGGAAAGGAGCCTAAACAGGTGGTAGAGGAGAAAGGTCTGAAGCAGGTGTCTGACGAAGGGGAAATAAGAAAGATTGTAGAGAAAATATTATCTGAACATCCTGCAGAGGTTGAAAAGTATAAATCAGGAAACACAAAACTGATAGGTTTCTTTGTTGGTCAGGTGATGAAAGCTACAAAAGGAAAGGCAAATCCAAAAGTAGTAAATAAAATTCTGTCTGAGCTTTTAAAAGATTAAGTAAAAGTATACAAATTTTGACGAAGGTAAGAAGTTATGACGTTAATATATGACAAAGAAGCAGAAGCTTTATACATAAGACTGACAGATAAAGAGGTAGAATATACAGAAGAACTAACACCAAACATCATAGTTGATTACTCTAAAGAGGGAATTAAGTCCTGACAATATTAATGAACTGATAAATATAACTTCTTAACTTTATCAATTTTTTGAAAGTTTGTACATAAAAACCCAAAGGTTTATATTTTAAGAACATTAAAAACTGAAGAGGAGTTTTTTTTCAATCTCATTAAATAAAGTGATAAATAACCTTTATTTTTATATACAATTAGATATAATATTAGATATACATTTATAGATTGAA
>JALSNI010000004.1 GCA_026987075.1 Persephonella sp.
AAAATAAAATATAAAAAAAAATTAATGAATATGTAACTACATTTTCTATTCTATAGAATAACTTACTGTAATCTGTGTATCTATCCACCTAATCCCCCATATTACTATAATTTAACTTTTGTTTTTTCTGCTTTCTACTAATTTGTCTAGTATCTGCAGTAGTTTATTCAGGTTTATTCTCTTTAAGTCTATCCTTCTTCCCCCTCGTATATAGTATTTTATCTATCCATGCGATTTTTTAACACACTATATTTATAAGCTGAAAAAACTGAGGCATAAAAGCTCCCTCTGTGATACGGTCTGTTATATTTGGAAGATTTTCAGCAGGTGGCTTCCACTGCTTCATAACTTTTCTCCTCTGCGGTTAGTATTTACTAACATTAATTTTACTAGGTTATTCTGCTGGATGCAAAGGAGAAATAACCTTTTTTACACACAATTATGTGGTCTAAAAGCTCAAACCCCATCTGAATACTGAGATTTTTAATCATCTGGGTAAACTGAATGTCCTCTTTAGACGGTTCACATTCCCCTTCTGGATGGTTGTGAACAAGAATGATACCATAAGCATTGTAGCGAAGGGCAGATATGAATATGTCTCTTGGCTTAACATTTACAACATTTACAGAGCCTATTGCAACAGTTTCTTCACCAAGAAGCTGGTTCATTGTGTTTGTATAAATAGCTATCATCTTCTCTTGTTTTTCTTTTGCAAGCCATTTTATATGCTTGTAAACATCATCAGGGTTGCTGAAGGACAGCTTTTCTTCCTCTTCTTCAATCCTTTTGAGTATTTCAGAAATTGCAAGAACCTGCAGTGCTTTTGCTTTTCCGATGCCTTTGATTTTTAGCAGTTCTTCTAGCGTTATATTTTTCAAGCTTTCTAAAGATTTACCCTGAAGTATCTTATCAGCAAGTCCCAAAACATTCATATCCTTTGTTCCCTGTCCCAGCAAAAGGGCAAGAAGCTCAACATCAGACAGAGATTCTATACCGAACTTTAATGCTTTTTCCCTTGGAAGAAGCTCCTGTGGAAGCTCTTTTATCTTTTTTCTGTAAAGAACTTTCTTGAAAGTCATAATTTTTCCTTTTTTAATTTAAATTTTAAACATCTGAAATTATTTTTCCAGCTTGAACTAAAAAAGCAAAAAAATGAAATTTAATTAATAAGGAAAGGTGGAGATTTTAAGATGATTAAAAAAATCATTAAAAGAGACGGTAGAGTTGTTCCATTTAATCCTGAAAAGATAACGAATGCTATTTATAAGGCAATGCTTGCAACAGGAGAGCAGGATTTAAAGCTTGCAAAGAGATTATCCCAGAAGGTTGTAAACAAATTAGAAAAAAGTCTTAAAAAGGAAGAGATACCAACTGTAGAGCAGGTTCAGGACATTGTTGAACAGGTTCTGATAGAAGAAGGACTGGCAAGGGTTGCAAAAGCTTACATACTTTACCGGCAGAAAAGGGCAGAAATAAGGAAAGAAAAACAGCAGATATTAGGCAAGAAAGAGATTGATGAGATTGATAAGAGGTTTGATATAAACGCCCTCAGAATTCTTGCTTCCCGATACCTGTCAAGAGACAGGACAGGAAAGATAGTTGAATCTCCTAAACAGCTTTTTGAAAGGGTGGCCGTTCATACAACAATTCCCTCAATCCTTTACGACAGCAGAGTATATTCCCTGAAAAGACTAAGCAAAAAACAGAAGAAAGAAAAGATAAACCCTGAAGCATTAGAGGGAAAACTGAAAATAGGCAGATATACCCTTAACAGATACCATATTGAGGGGCTTATAAGGGTTTACAGCAGATTAAACAGTGAAAGGAAGATGAAAAAAAGACTCTCTCAGATAATAGAGATGATAAAAAGTGGAGAGTTTGACAGTTATGAAGAGGAGATAAACCAGTATTACAATCTTATGACGCACAAAAAGTTTATGCCAAACACTCCGGTTTTAGTTAACTTTGGTAATCCACTTGGTATGGGAATGGCGTGTTTTGTTTTAGATATGGAAGACTCTATAGAGTCCATAATGGAAACTCTAAAAAGGGCTGCTCTTATTTTTAAGGCAGGTGGAGGATGTGGTTACAACTTCTCAAAACTCAGACCAAAGGGTGATTACATCAGTACAACCCACGGTAAAAGCTCAGGTCCCATTGCATTTATGACCCTTTACGACAAAATGACAGACGTTATAAAGCAAGGGGGAGTAAGAAGGGGAGCTAACATGGGAATTCTAAACAGCAACCATCCTGATGTTGAAGAGTTTATTGTTGCAAAAAAGGGAAACAGACAGCTGACAAACTTTAATATATCAGTGTTTTTAAAGGAAGATTTCTGGGATTACTACAGGGAAAACAGACCATATCCTCTGATAAATCCGAGAGATGGAAAGGTATGGAAATATATCAACCCCCGCTCGTTTTTTGACCTTATTGTTTACGAAGGGTGGGAATCGGCAGAACCGGGACTGCTGTTTGACGACAACATAAACAGATACAATCCCCTCATAAAAGCATTTGGAAAGATATATGCAACAAATCCATGCGGGGAAGTTGTCCTGTATCCCAATGAAAGCTGTGATTTAGGTTCCTTAAATCTGTGGGCTTTTGTTAAAGAAGAGTTCAGTCAGGAAGGCAGAAAGGTTTACTTTGACTGGGAAGAGTTTGAAAGGGCTGTAAGGACAGCAACAAGATTTTTAGATAATGTTCTTGATGTAAACAAATACCCTTTCCCTGAAATTGAAAAGATGACGCTGAAAAACAGAAAGATAGGACTGGGAATAATGGGACTTGCTGATATGCTGTTTGAATTGGAGCTTCCTTACAACAGTGAAGAAGGAAGAAAAATGATGGAAAGGGTTATGGAGTTTGTCAACTACTACTCAAAGGAAGAATCCATAAAACTGGCAAGGGAAAGAGGAAGATTTCCCACATACAGGAAAAGCTTCTATCCTGAAGGAAAGATGCCCATTAGAGGGTTTGAAGAGAGGGAAAGCTGGCATTTAGATTGGGAAAAGTTAGTCAAAAAGATAAAAAAGTACGGCCTGAGAAATGCATTTACAACAGTTGTAGCCCCAACAGGCTCCATAAGCATGATAGCAGGAACGTCCTCTGGTATTGAACCGGTGTTCAGTCTTGTTTACGAAAAAAAGGTAACGGTAGGAACATTTTATTATGTTGACCCAGTTTTTGAAAAAACGATAGAAAGGGAAGGACTGTTTGACGACAGCCTGATAAAGGAGGTCTCAAAAAGAGAAGGAAGCATTCAGCAGATAAAGTATATACCAGATAAGTGGAAAAAAATATTTGTTACAGCACTTGACATATCAGCAGAAGACCATGTTAGAGCTCTTGCTTCTGTTCAGAAATGGACAGATTCATCTGTTTCAAAAACGATAAACTTTCCAGAAAATGCAACAGTGGAAGATATGAAAAAGGCTTATCTTTTAGCCCACTCACTGGGCTGTAAAGGTCTTACTGTTTACAGATACAAATCAATAAAAGGAGTCTATATTGCAGGAGCAGAAGAAGAGGAGAAAAAAACAGAGCTGACATCACTGAAAGACGTAAAAGCAAAGGGACCTACCATATACAAGGAAGCAGGAATAAAATCAGAAATCAGGGAAACAGGAGAAACCACAGGAGAGAAATGTCCCGTTTGTGGCTCTCCCCTTATAAATATTGAAGGCTGTAAAAAATGTCCAGTATGTGGATGGAGTGTATGTGAGATATGATTTATGTTTTTACAGGAAATGGAAAAGGTAAAACAACGGCAGCTGTTGGAACAGGTATAAGGGCTGTTGGAGCAGGTCTGAATGTTCTGATGATACAGTTTATGAAGGTAAAAGAACTTTCATCGGAGTATGCTGTTCTCTCTCACATAAAAGGTTTTGATGTTGTCAGTTTTGGAAGAAAGGGATTTTATCTGCCAGAAGAAGAGCTAAAGAAAAAACCAGAGCTGATAAAGATGGGGTTTAAACCTTTCTCTGAAATAGATTACAGACTGGCAGAGGAAGGAATAGATTATCTGAAAAATGCTGCTGAATCTGAAAAGTACAGTCTGATTATATTAGATGAGATATGTGTTGCCCTCCATTACAGATTAATCGGTGAAGAGGAGATAAAGTCTGTCCTCCTAAAGGATAGGGAAAATATAGATTTCATACTGACAGGAAGATACTGTCCCTACTGGCTTATAGAAGTGGCAGACTTAGTTACAGAGATGAGAGAGGTAAAACATCCATTTTACAGGGGAATAAAGGCAAAAAAAGGAATAGACTACTAGAGTTTATGAGAAAATTCACAGAATTTATCCTGTCTGTATTTATACTGTTTTTATGTGGAAATTTATAATAGCTTTGCTTGTTGCAGGAGTATCTTACGCATCACAGATTAACTGGCTGAGTTTTGAAGAAGGAATCAAAAAGGCAAAAGAGGAAAACAGGCTGATTTTGATGGACATATATGCCCAGTGGTGTCACTGGTGCAATGTTATGGAAAACACCACATACAGAGACCCTGATGTTGTAAGGATTATAAACAGACATTTTGTTCCAGTAAGGGTAGATGCAGAGGAAAGACCAGAGATAAACAAGAAGTACAATCAGGGAGGTCTTCCTTCCACTGTAATACTTGATAAAAATGGGAATATTCTTTATGGGAGGATTTATGTTCCCCCTGAAGAGATGATAGAAGTTCTGTCTTACTTTGCATCCCTTTCTGACAGGCAGATAAAAAAAATAGCTGAAGAAAACAGGAAAAAGGAAAAAAGATTTTACAGGAGATTTATTAAAAAAACCTCACTGAAAGAACCTTCTGAAAAATTTATCAGAAAGGCTTTCAGGTCTGTAAAAATCCGTTTTGACAGGGAAAACGGAGGATTTTTTGGGGCTCCAAAGTTTCCAGAGGAGGAGCTGCCCCACTTTTTAATGCTTTACTATCTGCTTGAAGGAGACAAAGAAGCAAAAAGTATGCTTTTAAAAACAGCAGAAGGATACGAAAAGCTGATAGACCCTGTAGAAGGGGGGATTTATAGATACAGCGTAAACCAGTTCTGGAGCGAGCCCCATTATGAGAAACTGCTGAAAGACCAGGCAGACCTATCTGTGATGTTCTTTGATATCTACAGCATAACAGGGAGCAGAAAATACCTGAAGGATGCCCTATCACTTGTTGATTTTGCTTTGACAAAACTGTACAGTCCCCAGCGTAAGCTGTTTTACAACTCTCAGGGAGCTGACATTGTTGATGAAGAAGGAACGCTGCTTATGAGTGGTGAGGAATTTTTTAAACTCAGCAGAGAAGAAAGGGAAAGAGCAGTTAAAAAGATTGGACATTCTCCAAAAATAGAAAAAAGATTTTATTACGGCAGAAATGCTCTTATATCAAAAGCTTTACTTTACAGCTACATATTCACAGGAGACAGAAAATATCTACAGACTGGTCTTAATACTTTAGATACAGTTTTGAAAGAAGCATTTAAAGATAAAGGTGTGCTGTATTCAGAAAAGGGAGGATACTTTCTCAGCTCAAACGTTTACACCCTTGAGGCAGTTTTGACAGCTTACCAGATAACAGGAGAGGAAAAATATCTAAAAACAGCAGAAAAGACTGCACAGATGCTCAAAAAATATTACCACTCCAAGCATACAGGAATACTGACAGACCAGCAGGATATTGGCCTGAGTTTAAACAGGATTTCTTTTATAGACGACATTATACTCCTCAACAGAAGAGCTATTTATCAGCTGTATGGTCTGTTTATGATAACAGGAGATGAGGAGTATAAAAGATTTGCAGACAGTATAATAAAACATCTCCCTGACAGGATAAATCTGAACACTGCCATAGCTTACATGATTTATCTGAAGCCTCCACTGATGCTCCATGTTGTAGCTGGCAAGGAGCAGGCAAAAAAGCTGCCTTATATCTTCAGAAGTTTTCCAGTTTACACCTTCGTTGATTTTATAGATAGAGAAGACAAAAATAGGCTAAAGAAAATAGGATACAGAGCAGAAGGGGATTTTGTAGTTTATCTGTGCAATGCAGATTTTTGTTTTGAGAGAATAAAAGATATTAACCAGATTAAAAATAGTATACTTTCAGCTTTGGAGAGATACAGAGAGTTTTAGATTACTTTAGCTGCTGTATGCCGTCATAGGTGTATGTCAGCGTTGATAAAACAGTAAAGAAAGTTGCAGTGTATATAATGCCCTTCACCACCAAGTCAGGTACTAATGTGATGTTCGCCACAAGAACTGTTATAACAGAAAGTATCTGAAAAAATGTTGTTGCTTTTCCAAATACTGAAGGTTTCACGTCAAGATAGCCTTTTAGAAAATATATCAGAGCACTACCAAGGAGTATGTAAATGTCCCTGCTTATAACAATAACCACATACCAGTAAGGAAACTTCACAGCAAGGTTTGATGTGGAAATAAAAACAAAACTACTAATAAGGAGAGCCTTATCAGCTATAGGGTCAAGGATTTTGCCTAATGTTGTTATCTGGTTAAATCTACGGGCAACAAAGCCGTCCAATGCATCTGTAAGACCAGCAATAATAAAAACAATCAGGGCATAAAGGGGTTTGTTGTATCCTATAAGGATTACAAACACAGGTATAAGAAATATCCTGAAGATTGTTATCTGGTTAGCAAGGTTCATCTTTTTATTTTCTCAATAATCTTTGTGGTTGATATATCATAAACAAAATCAATGGTTGTTACTGTTCCACCGTAAGATTTCACAAAGTCTGCTCCCACAATGTTTTCAATCTTCCAGTCTCCACCTTTCACAAGAACGTCCGGTTTTATCATCTTTATCAGTTTCTCTGGGGTGTCCTCATCAAACACAATAACAAGGTCAACAGGTTTTAAAGCTTCTAACACTTTTTTTCTATGCTGCTGAATGTTTACAGGTCTGTCTTTTCCTTTTATCCTTCTTATTGAATCATCACTGTTTAGACCAACAACAAGTATGTCTCCTAATGCTTTGGCCTTTTCTAAATAATCAACATGCCCTGCATGTATAATATCAAAACAGCCGTTTGTAAAAACGATTTTTTTTCCTTCCCTTTTCCACTTTTTTATCTTTTCAAGCTCTTTCATTTTTTACAGCCTTCCCTGTTGGTAGTAAAAGCAGATATGTGAGCAAAAATATAGGATACTCTACAAAAAAGTATACATAGTTAGACTTAAAAATAGAAAAAAATGTTCCCACTACAAGGGGCAACTGCCCTAACAGCAGTAGTTTTATGTAAATGCCTTTTTCGTATACATATCTGATTTTTCTCAAAATTATGATAACAGCAGGAACTATTCCCATGCTTCCCAAAATTATTCCATCTGTATCTGTTATCTTAGCAGGTTTGACACTTTTTCCTATAATCAATATAAGAACAGCCACATATATAAAAGACAGATAAAGAAAAGAGAAGTAATATCTCCTCAGATTGAATATCTTTTTATCCATTTTTTTCCAGCTGTTTTTTCAGATTTTCAAATGCTGTGCTTATCCTTTCAAAATCTGACAGGAGCTGTTTCGCTTCTTCTGTAAGCTGTGTTCCTCCTCCTTTCTTACCTCCTCTCTGTGTTTTTACCAGCTTTACCCCCAATCTGCTTTCCATCGTTTTCAGAAAGCTCCATGCCTTTTTATACGACATTCCCACATTTTTTGCTGCCTTTGATATTGAACCAGTTTTTTCAATCTCTCTAAGGAGTTTATCCCTTCCAAGACCTATAATAATATCTCCATCCTTTTCAACCCACAGTTTAAACTTAATCTGATACTTCACATCATTCCCCCCAGATACCAGTCTTTTACAACATCACCGAAAAATATATAAACCACAGCTGCAAAAGCAAGGAAAGGACCAAAAGGTATCTCAAATCTGCCCTTATCCTCAGCCTTCAGAAGATAAGCAGACAGACCTCCAACCAGCGCCCCTAAAAAAGAGCCGACAAATATAGTAAACAAAGCTCCAAACCATCCCACATACATACCTACAAAAGCCATCATTTTTACATCTCCCATACCAAGACCTTCTATACCTCTAAATCTCATGTACAGGTAAGCTATCGCCCACAAAAAACCTGCTCCAGTCACTGCTCCCAAAAGACCGTCTAACAGGGTAAAATCTTCTCTAAAAAATGTATAAACAATTCCTGTTAAAAATCCAGACAGATTAAGCTCATCTGGTATTATCTTAAAGTCTATATCAATAAACGTTATTGCAATCATCAGTGATAAAAAGATAAAAATAAATATGTATTCCACAGATAAACCTGTCTTCATGTAGGAAAGGACAGAGGCAATACCTGTTATAAGCTCAACAACAAAGTATCTGAGGCTGATTTTAGCCCCGCAGTTTCTGCATTTTCCTTTTAAAATCAGGTAAGAAATTACAGGAATGTTGTCGTACCACTTTATATTTTTCCCACACTCTGGACAGAAAGAAAATGCAGGTTTTACAATAGACCTGCCCCTTGGAAGTCTGTATATCAGCACATTTAAAAAACTGCCTATAATTGTTCCAAATAGAAAGAAAGCAATGTATAAAGCTGTTTCCATCTTTATTTATTCTCTGTGTTTTCTTCCTGAGAGAGCCTTTCTGCCTCTTCCTCAACCTCTTTTTTCAGCTGGGTTCCCACCTTAACTAAAAAATAAATCTGGAAAACTGTAAAACCTACCAGAACAGATATTATCCCCCCAATACCTGCAAGACTTCCAAGCAAAACTGCCACAACAGGAATAGGGAGTCTAATCATCATACTCCTGAGAACTTTACCTTTGTCTGTTCCAAAACTGCTGACACTTTTAAACAGATGGGTAAAGTAAAAAAATCCTGCTATAATTCCTAAAACAAAAAGGGGAAAGTAAAAAAGAACTTTCAGGGACATTACAACCTCTGCTCAGTCTTAATAAATCTGTTATATTTTAACATACTGGTAGACAGACATTTCTTTTTTTGAGAGAATTTAATTATATTCAAGGGAGGAGTATAGTGATGGACAGGGAAAAAATGATAGAATTTAGAAAACTGCTGCTGGAGAAAAAGAAGCAGATTTTAGACAGGTACTTAAAGCAGGAAGAAACTATAAAAAAACTAACCGAGGAAGGAATAACAATTCCTGAAGACCTTGAAGATTATGCAAAGATAGATTACACAGAGATTGTTTTAGGAGAATTAGAAGACATAGAGATAGAAATACTAAGGGAAATAGATAAAGCATTAGAGAGAATAAAAGAAGGAAGTTACGGATACTGTGAGGTATGTGGTAAGCCTATTGAGGAAGAAAGACTGAAGGCTGTTCCGTGGACAACCCTTTGTGTAGAACATGCACAGGAAGCAGAAAAAAATAGAGATTTTATAGATAGAAGATATAAAGAATACTTTGATAAAATCTCTCCTGCAAAACCACCTGCAACAGAAGAAGAACACGAGCTTTAAGGGGTAAGATATGGAAATATGGAGAAAGGGATTAAAAGAGCTTTCTGACCTTATAAGGAAAAAAGAGGTTAAGCCTTCTGAAGTAGTGGAATCTTTTTACGAAAGAACTCAGAAGTTTGAGCCAGAGATAAACAGTTATGTAACAAACCTTATGGAAGAGGCACTGAAAGAAGCACAGGAAAAAGATAAACAGCTATCACAGATAGAAGAAATACCTGAACTTTTTGGTATTCCCATAGCAATAAAAGACAACATATCCACAAAAGGAATAAAAACCACATGCTCTTCAAAAATCCTTGAAAACTACATTCCCCCCTTTGATGCAACAGTTATAAAAAAACTGAAAGAAAAGGGATACATCATAACAGGTAAGACAAACCTTGATGAGTTTGCAATGGGTTCATCAACAGAAAACTCTGCATTTTTCCCCACAAAAAATCCGTGGGATACAGAGAGAGTTCCGGGAGGCTCTTCTGGTGGCTCTGCAGCTGCTGTTGGAGCTGGGATAGTTCCTGGAGCTTTAGGCTCTGACACAGGAGGTTCAATAAGACAGCCTGCTGCTTTCTGTGGTGTAGTAGGGCTGAAGCCTACTTACGGTAGAGTTTCAAGATATGGGCTTGTGGCATTTGCCTCATCTCTTGACCAGATTGGCCCCATAACAAGAACAGTGGAAGATGCTGCACTTCTTATGAACGTTATATCTGGAAAAGACCCAAAAGATTCAACATCTGTAAATAGAGAGGTTCCTGACTTTCTCTCTTTTATTGGTAGAGACATAAAAGGTCTAAAGATAGGTCTGCCTGAGGAGTTTTTTGTGGAGGGTTTAGACAGCCAGATAAAGGAGATGGTGCTGGGCGGTGTAAATCAGCTTGAAAAGGAAGGAGCTGAAGTTATAGAAATATCCATGCCAACGACAAAGTATGCTATTGAAGCCTATTACATCATTGCTCCATCTGAAGCATCTTCTAACCTTGCAAGATACGACGGTGTGAGATACGGATACAGAACACCTGAATATTCAGACCTTGAAGAGATGTATTCAAAAACGAGGGATGAAGGATTTGGAGCTGAAGTAAAAAGAAGGATAATGCTGGGAACATATTCTCTGTCCTCTGGCTATTACGATGCTTATTATCTAAAAGCCCAGAAGGTAAGAACACTGATATATCAGGATTTTATGAAAGCATTTGAAAAGGTTGATGTTATTATTACGCCAACAACTCCTGATGTTGCCTTCAAAATTGGGGAAAAGGTGAGCGACCCTATACAGATGTATCTGTCTGACATATTTACTGTTTCTGTTAACATGGCAGGCGTTCCCGGTATAAGCATCCCCTGTGGATTTAAAGAAGGTCTTCCTGTGGGAATGCAGATTATCGGTAAGCCTTTTGACGAGGGCACAGTTCTGCAGGTAGCTCATTACTATGAAAGAATGAACGACTTTTATAAAAGATTTCCCGGGGAGTAATCACTCCCCTTTTAGTTTAAATTTGTTTACTTCTTCTCTTACCTCTTCTGCAATTTCTGTCAGCTGGATAACTTCTTCTTTAATGTTTTCATTCTTTTGTGTCGTTTTTTCTGATATCTGTGTTACGTTTTGTATATTGTCAGACATCTGTTTTATAGATTCGTTTTGATGCTTAATATGGTCTGTAATCTGGGTAAGAAGTTCAGACATCTTACTGTAGTTTTTAGACATTGTTACGTAGCCGTTATCTGTTTTCTCTACAGATTTTGAAGCTTTCCTAATATTTTCAAAAATCTCTCCTACCATATCTTGAATCCTTTTTGCAAACTCAGAAGTTGTTTCTGCTAATTTTCTTACTTCATCAGCAACCACAGCAAAGCCCTTTCCTGTTTCCCCTGCTCTTGCAGCCTCTATTGCAGCATTTAAAGCAAGCAAGTTTGTCTGACTTGCTATGTCTATGATGCTTCCTATAGCCTGATTTATATTTTCCCCTGCTTCTGTAAGCTTTTCTATAGAGTTTTTTAATTCATAAATGTTTTTTTCTCCCTCTTCAATATTAACCTGAACCTGATTTCCAATTTTTTCAAGTAATAAGGCATTTTCTGATATAAAATTGATTTTCTCGGAAATTTGAATAATAGAGTTTTTAATCTGATGGATGTTCTGGTTTTCTAACTCAAGGTCTTTTGATACTTCCATAATCTGGTCAGATACTTCTCTTAGCTGTTTTATAATTCTTGAAAATCCTTCTATTGTTATGCCCAATGTTATAGACAGAGCATCAATACTTTTGTTTATGTTCTGTCTTAAGTTTTCAAACTCCCCTTCCATTTTTGTATTTATTCTGACAGAAAGGTCAGCATCTGCAAGGGCATTCATAACTTTTTTTATTTCAGAAAAATTCCTGTAGAGCTTTTCCATAAAGTTGTTGAACTCCTGAACTGTTTTTCCTGCTTCATCTTTAAGATTGGTTTTTATTCTTAATGAAAAATCTCCTTTAGTTGCTTTAGACATAGCCTCCTTTAGCTTGCCAAACAGGTCAACATACTTACCTACAAATTTATACATATATAATCCAGAAAGAAAAAGAACAAAAATTGAACCTATAAGTATTATCGTAGTAGTATTTAGAGCATAAGACCTTATGTCTGAAATGTCCATTAAGACACTGACAGCTCCTAAAACTTCTCCTTTAGAAACTGTATGACAAATCATACAGTTAATTTCTCCAGTATTATCTGCTGTGTAAGGAATTGTTATTCTGTATTTAACAGAATTTATGTCTTCTATTAACTTTTTTTGCACTTTTCCTGTTTTTAAAGCCATTATATCCAACTGGTCTTTAGGCTCCTCGTATTTACTCCCTTTCCCAAATTGTTTAACAACTGGTTCTCCCCTTATAATCCACAAACTTTCTATTCCTTCAATTCTTTTTATCTGGTTAAGAAAATAATCTCTTTTATCCATCGTCCCTGTTATCATGTGAGCCGTCAAACCATCTCTCACCAGCTGGGCAATTATCTTTCCTGTTTTTTCAGCATTGTGGATACCATAATCCCTAAAACTTAAAGCATTTATTGATATGGTGAACACAAGAACTATTAAGAGAATTAAGAAAAGCCTGAGTATAAATTTTTTTCTGAGACTCATGCCACACCACCACTCTCGATATTTTATTAATATTTATATTAAGTTAATAATTAGTGATTTTAAACCCTTCTTAACGCATTAATAGGTTTTATTCCTGCTGCCTTGTATGCAGGGTATATACCTGCTGAAACTCCTGTTATAAAAGAAAGTAAAAAAGATATCATCACCCATTCTAAAGAAAGCGTCATAGGCAGGGAGAAAAAGAAGAAAATAATCAGACAGAACATACTTCCTAAAAGACTTCCTATAACACTTCCCAAAAACGCTATAATATTTGACTCTAATAAAAACTGGAACAAAATGTCAGTTTTTTTTGCTCCAACGGCCCTTCTAATCCCTATCTCTTCAATCCTTTCATTTACAATAAGTATCATTATAGACAGTATACCTATTCCCCCGATAATAAACGATATTACTGCAGATACACTACCTAACAGACTGAATATGTGGAGTGCTTCCCTTTCCATTCTCAGATAATCGTCTGGAGAAAGAACTGTGAAGTCTTCCTTTTCTCCCGGTTTTATGTGGTGTCTTTTTCTTAAAAGCTGTCTTATTTTTCTTTTTACATAGGGTATGTAATCACGGTGTTCAACCTGAACATATATAGTGTTAATGTAGTCAACATTTGCCAGTCTTCTCATTGCTGTCTTTAGGGGAGTGTATATCAGACTGTCCTGGTCCTCTCCTGACACATCTGTTCCTTTCTCTTCCATTACACCGATTACCCTGCATGGAACCCTAAATATTAGAAGAGTTTTCCCTACAGGTTCCTCATCTCCAAAAAAATCTTTTGCTATCTTGTATCCTAAAACGATAACCTTTTCCCCTGATTGTTCTTCTTTTCTTGAATAAAAGCGTCCTTTCATAACTTTTATGTTTCTAACTTGTGGATACTCTCCTCCAACACCTATTATTGTTGAAAATATCGTTGTTCCCCCTTTTCTGATAGGGTAAGAAATCTGGAAAGACGGTAGAACTGTTTTTACGTGGTCTATATGCTGCTTTATTGCTAATGCATCTGATATTTTTAATGTTTTTGCAGATGTTATGCTTCTGGAACTTCTTCTAAAAACCCTTACCTTTCCAGCTTTTACTACGACAAGGTTTTTACCAAATTTTTCTACCTCTTGACGGCTTTTCTCCTGTAGAGAATGGGAAATAGAAATCATAGCAATTAAAGCAAAGGTGCCAAATCCAATACCGAGAATAGACAGAACAGACCTCAGTTTGTATTCTTTAAATATTCTTATTATAACTGCTGTATACAGAGCTATTTTGTGGATTATAATCATTCTCTAATTGCCTCAATTGGATTGAGTCTGGCAGCTTTTAGGGCAGGGTTAAGAACAGAAACTGTTCCTACTATTATAGATGTGACTACAGCTAATAAGAATGCGATAGGAGAAAACTTTATAGGAAACTGAGCAATAAAGGTCAGTAATTTAGCTCCTCCGATAGCTATTATAAAACCAAAAACTGAGCCTACTACAGAAACAAGCCATCCTTCAACTAAAAACTGGAATACGATGTCTTTCTTTTTTGCCCCAACTGCTCTCCTAATTCCTATCTCTTTTTTTCTTTCATTTACAGAAAGGAGAAATAGATTTGCGAGGACAAAACCTCCAACTGTTAACGATATTATTGAAGAAAGACCTAAAAACAAAACAAGAGTTCCTGTCAAGTTAACTAAAAATCTTATAATTTCTTTTGGTGATAGGATGAAAAAGTCATCTGATTGGTCCGGAGACAATCTATGTTTTTTTCTTAAGAGTTTTCTTACCTCTTCAACAAGTTTCTCAACATCTGAACCTTTTTCAAATCTTATTCTGATGGAGTTTACATATTTAAAGTCATGATTTATCTTTGCCATTACTGTTGTATAGGGCATCAGAATTCTATCGTCAAGATTTCTTCCTGTAGGTGTTGTTCCTCTTCTTGACAATACACCTAACACTTTACACGGTAGTTTGTTCACTACAATCATTTTACCTACAGGGTCTTCATTATCAAAAAGCTCTTCTTTTATGTAAAGCCCTATTACGCAAACGTTCTTTTTGTGTTTGAGCTCCTCCTCATTAAACAGTCTTCCTTCTATTAAATACCAGTTCCATGTTTCTTCAAACTGGGTTGAGACACCATAAACTTTCGTTGTTACTATCTTTCCGTTGTGGTATACCTGTGCATCATCAACATACAAAACCGGCATAATCAGTTTTATCTGGGGAATATTTTTTTTCAGATACTGAATATCATCCATAGTGAGTGTCTTTTTTCTCTGTCTTATTCCCCTTTCTTCCCTTGAACCACTAAAAATCAAAATACTTTCAGGGCCAAAAACATCAATTATCTGATAAGCCCTGTTATAAGAGCCTTCCACTGAAGCTACAATGATAGTTAGCGAAGCAATACCAAAAGCAATACCTAATACAGAAAAGAATGTTCTTATTTTATAAGATAAAACAGCACTAAATGACTGTTTGAAAATATTTAAAAGTATTTCCATTACATCTTTGTTTTAAATCTGATAGTAGTAATAGCCCACTGTTTCTGATTTTTATCTATTTCGTTAAACTTCCAGCTCTGGACGTAATCTTTTATCATCCGGTCAATTTTTTTATTTCCTGTAGTTTCTAAAAGCTCTACCTTATAAACTGTTCCGTCCCTATTAATCCACAGTTTAACCTTTACAGGAGGAGGAGGGATTTTTGCTTTGATCACAGGTGGTTGTGGTCTGTATATAAGTTTTCTACCTACAGCTGTTCCTTCAGCTGTTTTATCAACTTTTTTCAAATCTGTTCCAAAGGATGGGTTAAACTCACCTAAAGAAGAAGCCTTAAACTCTTTTATCTCTCCTGTTTCTAAAGGAAGGTCAGAAAAATTTCCTATGTCAACTTCTTTTTCTGGTAAAGTTACCTCTTTTTCTGGCAGGGTTTCCACTTCAGGGATTGCTGGAGAGACAGCTGGAACAACCGGTGATTTAGATACCTTTTCCCCTTTTGAAATTCCTGCCTTTTTCTGACTGCTTTTTACTACTTTCTTTTTCTGAACCTTTTTGTGGACTAACTTTTTCTTTTTAACTGTTTTTTTGACCGGGATGTATCTAACTTTAATCTCTTTCTTTTCTACAGGAGGGACAGAAGTAGTATAAAACTCTAAAAATGCTAAAAACATCAGGTTGACAACAAGACCAAACAGTAGTGAAATAATAAGTATTTTCTTATTTATGTAGTTTTTGTTTTGATAATATATCTCCATAGGGTATATTTTATGTCATTGATAAAGAGCAGGCAAGAAAATGTTTTCTAAAAGTTTAGCAGTAATAGGAAGTGGTAGCTGGGGAACAGCACTTGCCCAGGTTTTTTCGGAAAAATTTGAGAAGGTTTATGTATGGGGGCGGTCAAAAGAAGTAGTTGACAGCATCAATGAAGAAAAAGAGAACAAAAAATATCTTAAAGGCATAAGGTTAAGAGAAAACATATCAGCATTTACAGATGTTAAGAAGGTATTTAGAGAAGGAGAAATCATAATTATTGCTGTTCCAACACAGCACATAAGGGATGTATTAACAGATGTTGACTTTCCTGTAGAGAAACCTGTTATATCAGCATCTAAAGGCATAGAAATAGACACATTAAAGCTGATTTCTGAAGTTATATATGAAAGTTTAAAAATAGAAAAAAGGTTAATATTTGCTCTTTCAGGTCCTTCATTTGCAAAAGAGGTTGCTCTGGGTCTCCCAACAGCTGTAACACTTGGAGGGGAAATTTCCCTGGGAGAAAAACTACAGATGACACTCAATACCCAGAGCTTCAGACTTTATCTGAATGAAGATATAAAAGGTGTTCAGATTGGGGGAGCTGTTAAAAATGTTATTGCAATTGCTACAGGTGCGAGTGATGGATTAGGGCTGGGAAATAATGCACGGGCTGGTCTTATTACCAGAGGACTATATGAAATGACAAAAGTTGCAAAAGTATTTGGAGGAAAACCCCAGACACTTTACGGACTATCTGGTATGGGAGACCTTGTTTTAACAGCAACAGGAGAGCTTTCACGAAACAGAAAGTTTGGCTTTCTGTTAGGTAAAGGTTATTCTGTAGAAAAGGCTCTAAAAGAAGTAGGACAGGTTGTTGAGGGAGTAAAAACTGTTAAAGCTCTAAAGATACTAATGGAAAAAAATGATGTTGACCTTCCTATATCTGATGTGGTTTACAGAGTTGTGTATGAAGGTTTTTCTCCCAAAGAAGCAGTAAAAACTCTTATGAGCAGACAGCCTAAAAAGGAGCTTTTATGACAGATTTCTTTTTGCAATGGAAAATAAGAGATACCCTATAGCTGAACCTAAAAAAACAGAAAAAATAATAATTCCAACAGGTCCATAGGTTGTAATCATCTTAATCATTTTTCTATTGTTCTTTTCTGTTTCTCTTGCTTCTTTTATATATGACTGGAAAATCTTTAGCGTTTTTATAAGTTCATTTTCAACATATCTGTGTTCATCTTTTAATGCTTTTTGCGTAAGCTTATACATTACATAGTAGTATATTTCTCTATTAAATGTTCCTGAATAACCTAATTTCTCAAAGCCTTTCCTTGGGTCTACAGCTTTGTAAGTATCGTCTATAGGGTCATAATATATAAGACCTATCTGAAGGTCTGGATATTTCTCTTTTATTTTTTTGTAGTATTTGCCCTGTTCAATTTCATAAAGATATTTAGATAGCCTCCCTACAGCTTCAGCTCTTTCTTTTTCTTCAATATTACAGGCTGTAATGAAAATAGATAAAAAGATTACTAATATTCTCTTCATCTCCCACCTGTTCTACATTTTCTTAATTACAAATTTTGCAACACTCTTTAAAAATTCTTCCTGGGGTATAAACAGCTTGCCCTCCTTCAGATAAGCCGAAAGATTTTTGTCAGTTCCAGATAAAAATAAAAGTTCGCTGTTATCAGAAAGAAAACCTTCTTCTGAAGGGATAAAGTTCCACAGATTTTCTATATACACCCTGTCATTATCAAATGTTATATCTGTTCTACTGCCACCTATGTTTAAATAAATCTTTAAAGGGCAATCTACATCAACAGAAATACCCATCACTTCCACAGATGTATCATATACGGAAAACATCACGCTGTCTGTTATCTGTATGTTAAACTTATCATATTCAATCATTGCTGAGAATGAGTTTCCTATCCTGTTAAAAACAAGGTTAACTACTCTCATCTATTAACCTCTCTGCAAGTGCCATAGCTCCAAATGCCCCGCTAAACTCTCCAAGCTCTGCTTTTTTTATCTGGCAGTCTCTAAATGGGAGTGAAAATGCTTTATTTTTCAGAGAAGAAACCGCAAGGCTGATAACAGCAGGATAATGTTGAGGTATTCCTCCTCCAATAACTACAACGTCAGGGTTAAATGTGTGAATTACGTTCATTAAACCTGTTGATAGATATTTGGAAAACTCTTCAATGGCTTTCATTGCTTCTGTGTTTCCTTCATTAGCAAGGGTTATTATTTCTGTAGAAGAAAGCTTTTTGTCTGTAAGCATAAAATACATCCTTTCAAGACCGTAAGAGGATACATAAGACTCAAGGCATCCTTTTCTTCCACAGTGACAGTGCCATCCTTCTATGTCTATTGTTGTGTGTCCTATCTCCATTGCACTGCCAGAAACACCACTGATAAGGTTTCCATTTATTACAAGACCACCTCCCAGACCTGTTCCTAATGTAAAACAGACTAAAATTTTGCTGTTCTTTCCTGCTCCATAACAGTATTCTCCAAAAGCTGCCGCTGAAGCATCATTTTCTATTATCACAGGAATGTTAAACCTCTCTTCTAAAAGCCTTTTTAATGGCAATCCCTCAAGAAATTTTATGTTGGGGGAATGGGTTAACTTTCCTGTCTTTTTATCGTATAATCCTGCAACTCCAATACCTAAGACATCAGGCTGAAAATTTTTCATAATTTTTTCAAGCTCAGAAATAACTTTATTAATGTCATTTCCTGTAGATATCTTCCCTGTCTTTATCTCATTCTTTTCTTTTCCGCAAAATTTTATAAAAGTGCCTCCAATATCTATCCCTAAAACACTCATACTTTTTCCCTTAACATTGAGGTTAGTATCTTCATCATCTCTGGCATAGCTTTCGGGTCTGTTGCTGTTATAATGTTTTCATCAATCTCAACAGGTTTACCTGTGTATATAGCTCCTGCATTTTGAATGTCGTCCTTTATAGAAAAAAATCCTGTTATTCTTTTGCCTTTTACAATACCTGCTGATATCAAAGCCCACGGACCATGGCATATAGCTGCAACAATTTTTCCCTTTAGATACATCTGTCTTATAAACTCAATAGTTTCTTTGTCTCTTCTAAATCTATCTGGAGCATATCCTCCCGGAATAAATACACATATGTACTGGTCTGCCGTCTCTGGGTCTACACGGTGAGAAGAGTGGAAAAGTAAACCTTTTTTTCCTTTAAACTCTCCAATACGAGGAGCAAGGACATCAACAATATATCCTTCCTCTTTAAATCTGTAAAAAGGATAGATAAACTCTACATCTTCAACAAACTCTTCTAACAGCACTGCTACTTTTTTACCGTCCATGATAATTCCTCCTTATTTTATGTGAACAACAGTTACTCCCATACCTCCTTCTTGATACGGAGCATCTGTATACTCTAATTTATATGGAAGAGTATCTAAAAACTCTCTAATCGCTTTTCTAAGCACTCCAGAACCAAACCCGTGAATAATCCTCACTGTAGAGAAGCCTTCTAAAATAGCTCTATCTATAAACTGCTCTACTTCTCTGATTGCTTCTTCTTTTGTTTTTCCTATTATTTTTAGCTCTGGTTTAAAAGAGTATTCTTTCTTTCTCTTAAAACTAAAACCAAATTTTTTTTCTGTAGGTTTATTTTCTTCTTTTTCTATTTCTGATAATTTTACCCATACTTTTATTCCTCCGAAATTTATGTGAGCTTTATTTTCTCTTATAGATATCACCTCTCCTACTGTGTTCTTACCTTTTAGCTTTACCATATCTCCTATGTTTATTTCTTCAGCTTTTTCTTCTTCTAAGCTAACAGAGAGTTTTCCTTTTTTTTCTCTCAAGAACTCTTCAAGAGCTTTTCCTGAACGGGAGGTTCTTACTTGTTGGAGAACTTTGTAACCTTCTTGTCTAATATTTTCAAGATACTGGTGGGCTTCTTTTTGAACTAATTCCCATCCTTTTTTCTTCTGTTCTTTTAGTTCTGATATAAGTTTCTGATACTGGAGTTTTTCTTTTTCTAATCTTTCTCTTTCTACTTTCAGTTTGTTCAGCTCTTTCTCATACTCTGTTTTATATTTCTCAAGATTTTTTATAGCTTCTTCTAACTTAACAAACTGCTGGTCAACAAATTTTCTGGATAGGTCTATTATGTAAGGGTCAAATCCTAATCTTTCAGCTATATAAAATGCCATACTTTCTCCAACAGAGTTGTAATGAAGGGTATACGTAGGTAAAAGACTGTCCTTATTAAAACCAACAGAACAGACGCTAAAATAATCATCTGTAAGGGCATACAGCTTTATCTGTTTAAAGTGTGTTGTTACCATAACAAAAGAGCCTTTTTCTTTTATTTTTTGGAGTATGCCTATTCCCAGTGCAGACCCTTCATCTGGGTCTGTTCCAGGAATTAACTCATCCAACAAAACAAAACTGTTTTTCGTTATACCTTTAAGAATTCTATTTATGTTTTTTATGTGAGCTGTAAATGTAGAGAGATTTTGCTCTATTGACTGCATGTCCCCTATATCTGCAAAGATACCATCAAAAAGTGTTATTTTACTTTCTTCAGCTACAGGGACTGGAATTCCCGATTGAACAAGAGCAGAAATTATTCCTGCAGTTTTAAGTGCAACAGTTTTTCCTCCTGCGTTGGGACCTGTAATCACTAATCCCCTTTTTTTATTTTCCAACCTGATGTCAATAGGATTAAACTTCTTATCCATAAAGAGGAACAGGGGATGTTTTGCCTCTAAAAGCTCTATATCTTCAGATATTTCTGGAAATCTACAGTTAAATCTAACTGCATATTTTCCAACAGTGTATAGGTAATCTATATGGATAATCTCATTAAAAGTTTTTTTAATTAAGCTCTTTTTTGACCGTAGAATGTCTGAAAGGAATTTCAACACTTTTCTAATTTCTATCTGTTCCCTTAGTTTCAGGTCTGACAGTTTATTATTCAGCTCAACTACAGTTACAGGCTCTACGTATACTGTCTGTCCAGAAGAAGACCTATCTTGAATTATTCCTTTTATCTTTCCTGCAAAGTTATGTTTTAGAGGAATAACATATCTATCTCTTCTTACTGTTATCAGTTTTTCCTGAATAACTTCACTGTATTTTGGACTGTAAATTATCTTTTCTAACTGGGAAATAATAGTTTTTTCTACTTCTTTTATGCTTTTTCTTACATCAGCAAGGTCTCTACTTGCTGAATCTTTTATCATACCTGAACTGTCAATGCTTTCATCTATAATTCTTTCTGTTTCTCTGGATGAGTAAAGGTTTTTGTAGATAGAAAACAGATATTTTTTTTCTTTTATATGGGGTTGTAGAAAACTCTTTATATCCCGCGATATTCTAAGGATGTTTTTTATATCTTTTATCTCTTTGGTCGACAAAATACTGTCCTCAATGTAGAGCATACTCAAAGCTTGTGTTATGTCTGGATATTCAGAAAGAGGTAAATAACCCTCTTCTCTTAATAAGCTTAAAAACTGTTGAACTTCTTCTATTCTTTCTTTTACTTTTTCTCTGTTTGCTGTCGGTTTTATAAAAAGTATTACATCTTTTGTTCTTGTGTTTGGCGTAAGCTCAGACAATCTTTCTAAGAATTTATCAAACTCAATAGCTTTTAAATCAAACCTATCCAATATTTTAATACCTCCTTTTTGCCTGAAAATTATCCATCTATAAGCAGATGTCAATACTTTCTGTATTTTGACGGGTCTACACGGTATTTTTTGAGTAGTTTCTGAAGAGACTGTCTCTCTATTTTTGCAATTTTTGCTGCCTGGGAAATATTACCTCCTGTTATGGAAAGAAGAACACTTAAGTAAGTTTTCATAAATTTTTCTGTATAACTTTTTTTAGCTTTACTGTATTCCAAAGGAAACTCTTCTACAGAAATTTTGACCTCTGGGTCAAGATGTGTTTCTTCTATAAACTGTCCGTCATCAGCTAAAATTATTGCCTTTGAGATGATGCTTTCAAGCTGGCGCACGTTTCCAGGCCAATCATATCTCACTAATACTTCAAGAGCTTCAGGAGTTATACCAACAATGTTTTTACCGTATTTCTCGTTATACTTTTTTATAAAGTGATTTACCAGAAGAGGGATGTCATCTTTCCTATCCCTGAGTGGAGGTATCTCTATTTTAAATCCTCCTATTCTGTAATAAAGGTCTTTTCTGAACTTGCCTTCTTCAACCATTTTTTTCAGGTTTCTGTTTGTTGCTGTAATAACCCTAACATCTAACTTTATAGGCTTGTCATCTCCTATTCTCCTGATTTCTTTTTCTTCTAAAAACCTGAGAAATTTTGCCTGAAGGTCGTAGGGAATTTCTCCAATCTCGTCTAAAAATACTGTCCCACCATCTGCTTTTTCCAGAATTCCTGCCTTGTCTTCTGTTGCTCCTGTAAAAGAACCTTTTTTATAACCAAAAAATTCTGCTTCCATAAGTTCTCCTGAAATGTTTGCACAATTTAATGCTATAAATGGTTTATTTTTTCTGGGGCTTAACTGGTGTATAGCTCTTGCAACAAGCTCTTTTCCAACTCCACTTTCTCCGTATATAAGAACTGTGTTATCAAAGGGAGATACCTTCTTAATAAAATCAATAACATTTTTCATTAGTTGGTTTTTTGTGATGATAAACTCTATTTCTGACTTGCTTATTTCAAGTTCTATTCTTAGTCTTTGATTTTCTCTTAGTATCTTAGCTTTTTCAACGGCTTCTTCTATAAGTTTCCACACAGCAGGGTCATTAAAGTCCACTGGTTTTGTTATGTAGTGAAATGCCCCTTCTTTCATACATTGGACAGCGTTGTCTATAGTTCCATAAGCTGTCATAACTATGAATGTCGTTATTCTATTAAACTTTCTAAGATTTATAAGGAATTCTTCCCCTGTCATTTTAGGCATCCTCATATCTGAAAGAACAAGGTCAAAATCTTCATTTTTTAACATTTCTAATGCTTCTACAGGATCGCTAATCGTTTCAACTTTATAGCCTTCGTCTTCTAATATCACCTTGAACGAATGAAGTATGTCTTCTTCATCATCAACGATTAGAATCTTCCCTTTTTCCAAAATTAGTCCTCCATTAGTGGAAGTTTTATTATAAACTCTGCCCCTTCTCCTTCCTGACTTCTTACTTCAATTTTACCTTGATGGTCTTTTATTATTCTGCTGACAACAGAAAGACCCAAACCTGTTCCTTTTTCTTTCGTTGTAAAAAATGGGTCAAAAATATCTCCAATTACGTCTTCAGGTATACCCGGACCATAATCCTTTATTGATATTACAGCATAATTTTCATTTTTTGTTAGTCTTATATCAATCCTTCCTTTACTGTTCATCGCTTCAACGGCGTTTATTATAAGATTGATAAAGACCTGTTGCAGTGCGTTTTTATCTCCATATGTAAATATATCTGAAGGTAATTTTTTATAGATTTTTATGTTTCTTTTCTTTGAATCAGGAACAGAAAACTCTATAGAAGACAGTATTACTTCTCTAAGGTTTACTCTTTCTGACCTGTAATAAGATGGTTTTGCGTAATTCAGCAGTCTATTTATAATGTCAGCAGCTCGTGAGCTGTTTTTTTCTATTTTTTCAGCAAGTTCAATAATTTTATTATCTTTGAGCCTTTCTCCTTTTCTTTTGATTGCGAATGCAGAGGCTGATATAGCTGCAAGGGGATTTTTTATATCGTGGGAAAGACCTGCAGCCATTTTACCTATAACTGCATGTTTTTCTGTTTCAAGCAGTTGGGCTTCTAACTTTTCTTTTTCTGTTATGTCTTCAATAACAAGAACTATTTTGTCTGTATCTGAGCTGCTTGATGACATTAAGGGAAGAGCTTTTATCCTGTATATTGAACCTTTCCTGTGTATAGAAGATAATACAGTATCAACAGGTTTTTTCTCATTTATGACACTCTGGAGTTCCTTTTTTAAAGGCTCTATTTCAGGAATTATCTCAAAAATATTTTTGCTATGCTGAGAACCTGTAAGCTCTCTTAACGCTCTATTTGCTCTTTCAATCTGAAAATCTTTATTAATAATTGCTATTCCAATGTCAACAGATTCAAAAGTTTTTTCAAGAAGTTGTTGTAGCTTGTCTATCTCTTTGAAATATATAGTTTTTGTTATAGATATAGCAACAGAGTTAGCATATGTAGAAAGATATTCTATTTCTTTAGATGTTGTTCCTTCTTTTTTATATACCCCTAACACTCCTATCTTTTCTTTATCACTAATAAGGGGAAGGAATATAGATTTTTCGTCCTCAGATATCGTGATTTTATTAATTTTTTCAAACTTTTCCACTAAATAACTTTTCAGGTTTGGAAAAAAACCACTTTTTTTAAAGATAGGACTACTCCCAACATCTATATACAAAACAACACCTGAATAACCGAGATTGTGTAATCCCTCTACAACTCTTTCAGCAATATCTTCTATGTCAAGAGGGAACAAAGTGTAGTTACTTAGTTTGAAAATCTCTTTTAATTTTTTATATGTTATTTTCAGCTCATCATCAATCTCTGCATATCTTTTCTGAAATTCACTGTTAATTGCTCTACTAACGAAATCTCTATATCTCTTCTTATCTTTTTCTATTTCTAATTGATGTTCTTTCACAGTTTCAGCTACGAAAAAGATTACAAACAGAATGTTCGTATATAAAAACAACTCAACACTAAATAGATAAGAAAACAAGTTTAGAAATACTATGCCTGTCCACACAAAAATTTCTGTATTTGAACGATACTGCCTTATCAGAAGCAACATAAGTGCAATAGGAATAACAGTTTCCGAGTATGGTATGTTATAAACAGTTAACAGTAAAAAAATGCCAGCTAAAATGAAAAACAGAATGCTGACGGTTATTTTCAGTCTGGGATTAAGTTCTTTTGATGCGTGGAGGAAAATAGATGTGAGATAGATGGGTATTACTACATTCAGTAAAGGATTACTTCCTAAAAAATACTTTCCAGACAGATATACCCCAAGGGAGATAATAGCTCCTAAGATAAACAAAATCTTTTTAAGATTCCTTTCTAACAGATATGCTCCTATAGCATATATAAGCCAAGAGTATACTAATGCATACATTATGTTATATGAATAATTCTAATATTTTTAGTTTAAAGGAGTTTTTTTCTTTCTTCAGAATACCTCTGCCTATCACTTCTCCGTTTACTAACAGCTCAGCATCAAAGTGTGACTGTTGTGATATTAAAATTTCAGTTGTTTCTCCTATATTTTCTATCTCCGAAAGGGGAACAGTTTTACTAAAAATTCTGATTACTACTGGTAAGGATATATCTTTCTTTTCCTCTTTTTTAATACTTTCTTTTTTTTGGGAAGTAAAATGTTTTATAACAATGCCATAATCAAATCTTTGCTGGTCTGCTGTTATGTTGAGCACCGTATCTTCAGGATTTATGCTAATCTCCTCCACAACTTCTGTTTTAATGCTGGCTGGATTAAATAACTTTTCAAAAATTCTCTCAGCCCAATCTGCACCCTTAGAAAAAACTGTCATAACAAAAAGGTCACTTCTTACAAACAAGCGAGCATCTTCTGAAAAGATAGAGTAATAATCCCCACTTACTGATTTCTTTTCTTTTACATCTGCTGGTTCTACACTGTCAAATATATCTGAAATTAATGGGATAATCTCTTTAATATCTGGCCTCCTAACCTACTGTATTCTTAAACCTAAGGTTTAAATTAATTTCATTACCTGACTTTAATTGGCTGATAGGTATGTTAACTATTTCACTTTGAAGAGTATATCTAACATCAAGCATATCTATCAGTTTTTTTATCTTCTTCTTACCTGCTGTTGTTGGAGAAGATACTATTAGAGGGGATACCTCCTCGCTTTCTACCATAGCCTTATCCATCCATATAGAGATTTCTCCTTCTTCCTCTTCCACTGACAAAATATATTCTAACTTTATAAAGTCATTATCATAGAACTGTAAAACAGGTAAATTTATTTTTTTGTAACTATAGGGATAGTCTTTTTTTATTTCGGAAATAAGCTGTTCAGACAAGCCTTCTAAAAATTTTTGAACATTAAAGTTTTTGTCTAATATACTGTTAAATCCTGTTGAGAACTTTTTATTTATTCCTTCTTCAAAACCACTGTCTACTGTTATGTAGATACGAAACTTTTTTTCAACGTCGTATCCTGATATAAAAAGATTATCTAACTGGACTTCTTTTCCCTCGTAACAGCCAAATCTTTTTAACTTTATTTTCAATGGTAACGATGAAACTACCTGTCTTTTTATAATATTTTTATATTTGTATGCAAGGAAAATATATTCTTTTGTTGGGATAAGCGTATCTTTAGATATATCCTCTTGAAATGAACTACTATATACTTCTCTAAAGAGGGCGTCTAACTCCTCTTTAGATACTTTATATTTCATACTTCTCCCCTTAGAATATTCCTTAATTATAATTATATAAAAATTTTCACAGGAAGGAAGATGGAAGTTAAATTTTTTTCTCAGGAAGATAGCTGGAAATTAGGTGTTGAACAAGCTGTGTTTAATAAACCTTTGGGAGTAGCAATTTTTAAAGATAGAGTTCTTTACATAGAAAGAAGAAAGTTAAAAACAACCAGACCTTTAAATGTAATTGAAAAATATATACAGGAGAAAAAGTGTTATGCTGCTGGATTTATATCCTATGATTTTAAAAAACAGATATATCCTGAAAGATTTAAAAAAAAGTCAGACGTTAACATCCCAGAGATATTTTTTATTTTTTTCAAAAATTTCAAGGCCGGTTTCACAAAGAACCCAGAAGTAAAAAGTAAAATAAAACACATTCACATTTCCGTTAAGGAAAAGGAGTTTATAAATTCTGTAAAAAAAGCTCAACAGTTTATTGGAAAGGGGGACATATATCAGATAAATCTTTCCCATAGGATACAGCTTGAAGGTTTTTTTGATGTTGATAGTATTTTTTATAGACTGATTGAGTTTCAACCAGCTCCATACATAATGAGTATAAAAACACCTTACTTTTCTGTTGTATCAGGTTCAATGGAGCTGTTTATAGAAAAAGAAGATAGAAAAATAAAATCTATACCTATAAAAGGAACCCGCCCCACAGGAAAAAATAGGGAAGAAACTGAAAAATTAGAGGAGGAGCTTAGAAAATCTGAAAAAGAAAGAGCTGAAAATCTTATGATAACAGACCTTATGAGAAATGACATTGGAAGGATATCTGAAAAAGGCAGCGTTAAGGTGGAAGACTTATTTAGAGTATATAGATTTAATTCTGTTCTCCAAATGGGTTCAACAGTTACTGGGACATTAAAAGAAGATGTTTCCCTGCAGGATATTATCTATGCTACCTTTCCCCCTGGTTCTGTCACAGGAGCACCTAAAAAAAGAGCTATAGAAATTATAGATATGTTAGAAAAACACAGAAGAGGCGTGTATTGCGGAGCAACAGTCCTTATTAAACCAAATCTTGATTTTGTTATGAGTGTTGCCATAAGGCAGTCTATTTTTGTGAAGAATAGATGTTATGTATATGTTGGAAGTGGTATAGTTGCTGATTCTAATCCAGAAAAAGAGTATGAGGAAACATTGATAAAAGCCGTTGCCAATCTGAAATCTATTGATTCACAGCTTGATGTTTTGTGACAGGGCTTTTGTTGCCTTTAGAAGTTGTTTCTGACCAACCTTTGCATATCTTGCTGTAGTTATAGGGGATGCGTGACCCAAAAGCTCCTGAATAATTCTTAACTCTGCACCTGATTGAAGTGCTATAGTTGCAGCTGTATGCCTTAATTTATGAGGATGTAGAACTATATTACATCTCTTTCCAATATTAACTATCATTTTCCACAGGGAGTAGTAAGACATAGGAAAAACTCTTTCTGAACTGTTGAACCTTAGATATTCTGCAAACAGCTTCATTGGTTTTCCTGTTATAGGAACTTCTCTCTCCTTTCCCCCTTTACCTTCAACTCTTATGTAAATAATGTCCTCCTCTTCTATCTCTAACTGGTAGATAGAGTCGCAGTTGTATATGTGATTGTTCTTTTCTATGAGAATGTTTTCTCTTCTTATGCCTAAAAGCTCTGAAGACCTCAATCCTGTAGTAAGTAATAAAACAATAATAACCCTTTCTTTAAGAGTTTTTGTGCTTTTTATTAGCTTTTCTATCTCTTCGTGGGAAAGGGCAGAAGGTATTTTTTGAGATACCTTTGGTCTATGGGATTTTGTGATAGGAGAAGAGTTTACCATTTCAAGGTCTATCAGGTATTCAAAAAACGAATTAATACAGGCAAGTTTCCGTGATATTGTAGAAGATTTTTTCTTATTTGACTGGAGAACCATTCTAAATTTTGCTATGTCTGCCTTTGTTACTTTCTCAACCTCTTTGTCCCCAACTATACTAATAAACTGCTTCAAATCTGAGCGATAATTTTTGACAGTGTTCTCTGATTTATCTGATATATACGACAAGAATAACTCAACACATTCAGAAATCTTCATTTCTCCACCTTTTATATAAACTGTGTTCTATACCAAAACTGTCTAAAACTTTACCTACAACAAAGTTAATCATGTCTTCAACTGTTTTGGGTCTGGTATAAAATCCCGGTGATGCTACTGCTATAGTTCCACCTGCCTGCGCTACCTTTTCCATATTTTTTATGTGTATAAGGGAAAGGGGCATCTCCCTGACTAATAAAAACAGTTTTTTCCTCTCTTTCAGTGCAACATCACACACCCTGTGTATAAGATTGGAAGAAATTCCATTAGCCACAGCCCCTAATGTTCCTGTAGAACAAGGAGCAACGATTACTCCTTCTGTTTCTACAATCCTTGTTCCACTGGATATAGGAGCATCAATCTCATTTTGAGAGTAAAAACTACAGTTTTCAGGGAGATTGTTTAAGAATTGTTCCTTTTCAATGCTTAGTTCTTTTTCCATGACTTTAAATCCACCTTCAGACACGACAAGGTAAATATAGTAATTTTTTGATAAAACATTCAACAGCTTTAAACCATATACAGTCCCGCTTGCTCCTGTGATACAAAGCACTATTTTTTTCATGACACAATTATGCCACACATAAACATAAGTGTATAATAATAATCTATCAGTTTTTGGGAGGTCGTTTAAATAGAAAGTCTGGAACACTTTCTCCAAAATTACGGCTACATAGCTGTATTTGTAGGAACATTTTTAGAAGGGGAAATATTCCTTTTAGTTGTTGGTTTTTTTATAAAGCTAAAACTTCTTAATCCTTACATTTCCCTTGTATTTGCAATGGCAGGGGCTTTCTTTCACGAAATCATCTACTTTTTTCTTGGAAAGTGGAAGGGAAGAGAGATTTTGCTCAGAAACAAGCATACGAGAAAAGAATACAGAAGAGCTAAAAAGTTATTAGAAAAATATGGAATTTTATCTATTTTTATTATTAGATTTTTATATGGTATGAGAATGATACCTATGATGCTTCTGGGAGCTACAGGTTTTAATCCTTTAAAGTTTATCTTCTTTAACCTTATATCCTTATTCTTCTGGGCAGTTATATACTTATCTATAGGTTATTTCTTTGGAAAAGCAGCGGAACATTTCTTTGGTGAGGCTAAGGAGTATTATTTTGTATTTATAGGTGTAATTATCCTCTTACTTCTGCTTATACTTGTGCATCCTAAAATTTTAGAAAAGCTTAAAAAAAACTAACTACTTAACTACAAGAACAGACTGGTTTGCATACTTAACTAAATTTCCTGCAGTCGTTCCTAATATCATTCTTTTAAAACCACCAACTCCCCTATGGCCTACTACTATAAGGTCACAACCATTTTCGTCTGCATAGGACATAAGTTCTTCTGCAGGTTCCCCTTCTCTCACAACAGTTATACTCTCTACCCCATTTTCCTCAGCAATTTCTCTTGCCTCTTTCAAAAATTTTTCTTCCTTTGAAATCTCTTCCTTTTCATACTCCTCAATCTCTTCTGGGGAAATGTAATCTATAGCTGCAAACTCAAAAGGCCTGACCACACCAACAATGTGGAGTTTACCTCCACAGGATTTAGCAAATTCAATAGCCTTTTTCAAAGCTTTCATACTGGGCTCAGAACCGTCATATCCAACTAAAATATTTTTAAATGGCATCTTATTCCCTCACTACAATATTGAGAATTTTACCCTTTATAAAAATAACTTTAACTATTTCTTTTCCTTCTGTCCATCTCTTTACATTTTCATTACTGAAAGCAATATTTCTAACTGTCTCTTCATCTGCATCTGCTGGAACTTTTATTTTTGCTCTTAATTTTCCGTTTATCTGAACAGGAATTTCTTTTTCCTTTTCAACGAGAACTCTTTCATCGTGTTCAGGAAATTTTTGTTCTATTGTAAATCCTGTATTTCCTATCATTTTCCACAAATAATCAGAGATAAATGGTGTAAAAGGAGACAAAAGAAGTATAAGATTTTCCACTGCTTCTTTCAGTAGTTTTTTGTTATCTCCTTTGTAACTGTAAAGCTCGTTAACAAGCTCCATTATCGCTGCTATAGCTGTGTTAAACTGATATTCCTTATTTATATCATCGTTGACCTTTTTTATGACCTGATGGAGTTTTCTTCTAAGCTTTTTGTCTTCTTCAGATAAATTTTGAAGCTCATCAAGAGTATATCTGATGTTCCTGAGTTCTTCCGCTTTTTTATTTACGAAATTCCATACCCTTCTCAAAAATCTGTGGGCTCCCTCTACACCGCTGTCAGTCCAATCAAAACTGTTGTGAGGAGGGGCTGCAAATAGAATATAAAGGCGAACAGTATCTGCTCCGTATTTTTTTATCATCTCATCTGGGTCAACGGTGTTGTGCTTGGACTTTGACATCTTGTCAGACTTTCCATACTTTTCTTCAAATTCCTTCAGGATACTTTCAGAAATGCCAAGTTTATTAAACAGTAATTTTGCATTGTCATTCAGTGTGAGATGGTGTTTTTCCATAAACTCTTTTATTGTTATATCCTCAACTTTTACATTTTCAATGTTTCCGTAAGAAGACAGCTCTTCTATTAACTTCTTTAGTTTTTCTTCTGGTGATAAATGCAGAACTTCCAAGAGTTTTTCTATTTTTATCCATTTTTTTAAAACCATTCCCTGTGTTAAAAGTTTTACAAAAGGTTCTTTTACATTCACAAGACCTATTTCCTTTAGAAATTTTGTGAAAAATCTGGAGTATAGTAGGTGGAGAACTGCATGCTCAATACCCCCTATGTAAAGGTCTACAGGCATCCAATAATCTGTTTTTTCCCTGCTGAAAGGCTCTTTTTCATTATGGGGGTCACAGTATCTGAGAAAATACCAGGAACTGTCAATAAATGTATCCATTGTGTCTGTTTCTCTTCTTGCCGGTTTTCCACATCTTGGACATTCTGTCTTTACAAAGCTTTCGTTTTTCTCTAATGGATTTCCCATTCCTGTAAATTGAACATTTTCAGGGAGAATAACTGGAAGTTGTTCTTCAGGAACAGGAACAATACCACACTGGTCACAGTAAACTACAGGAATAGGAGTTCCCCAGTATCTTTGCCTTGATATGTTCCAGTCTCTAAGTCTAAAGTTAACAGTTTTTTCTCCAATACCCTTTTCTTCCAATAGCTGTGTTATCTTTTCTTTTGCTTCTGATGAGTGTAAACCGTTAAACCCGTCAGAATTGATAAGAACACCTTCCCCTTCGTATGCTTTTTCTTCAAAATTCCATTCTTCTGGTGGCTGAATAACAGGTTTTATAGGAATGTTATACTTTTTTGCAAATTGATGGTCTCTTTCGTCATGAGCAGGAACTGCCATTATAGCTCCTGTTCCGTAGCCCCAGAGTATGTAATTAGCAACGTATATAGGAATTTTTTCTTCTGTTAAAGGGTTTATAGCATATCTTCCTGTGAAAACCCCTTCTTTCTCTTCAACTATATTTCTTTCCCTCGTTGACATAGTTAGATATCTCTGAACAAACTCTTCAACTTCTCTTTCCTGCTCTGTTCCTTTAGCAAGTTCAACAGAAAGAGGATGTTCAGGTGCCAAAGCCATAAAAGTAACGCCAAAAAGGGTGTCAGGTCTTGTTGTGAAAATTTCAATGGTTGTGGTGGAATTTTCTACAGGAAATTTTACTGTTGCTCCTACAGACTTACCAATCCAGTTTTTCTGCATTGTCAAAACAGCTTCAGGCCAGTTTTCTTTTAGCTCTTCAAGGTCGTCAAGAAGAATTTCTGCATAATCTGTTATCCTGAGAAACCAGGAAGGAATTTCTTTCTGAACGACAGGGGTGTCACACCTCCAGCATCTTCCTTCTATGACCTGCTCATTCGCAAGAACAGTCATATCGTGAGGACACCAGTTAACAACAGCAGACTTTCTGTATGCTATGCCTTTTTCTAACATTTTCAGGAAAATCCATTGATTCCATCTGTAGTATTCAGGACTACAGGTTGTAATCTCCCTGTCCCAATCATAAGAAAAACCCAATCTTTTTAGCTGTTTTCTCATGTAATCTATGTTTTCATAAGTCCATTTTGCAGGATGAATTCCGCTTTTTATCGCTGCATTTTCTGCAGGCATACCAAATGCATCCCATCCCATTGGGTGAAGGGTGTTTTTCCCTTTCATCCTCAAATATCTATTAACAACGTCACCTATTGCATAATTTCTTACATGCCCCATATGTATTTTTCCTGATGGGTATGGGAACATTTCTAACACATAAAATTTTTCTTTTTTTCTATTTTCCTCAGATTTAAACAGATTTTCCTGCTCCCACTGTTTTAAAATACTTTCCTCCACTTCTCTAAAGTTATACTCTGTCAATGCATCTCCTCCTGTGTTTAGGGAGTTTATTATACCAGCTGTATGATATTATTATATAAATATTTCTAATCTGAGGAGAAAAAATGAAAAAGTTTCTTTTACCTGTTTTGTTTGTTTTTTGTTTCGCCACAGGTGACACCTTGATACTGTCTAAAAATAAATACTCAACCTATATTCAAGAAGAAGAGTTTATGCTTGCTGAAGGGGAAAACATCATTGGCCCCATCTCTCTCCTTCCAAACGCTCTTATTGATGCTGTAGATATTTTTGCTGACAGCGTTACTGTAAAGAGTGTAATATATGACAAAGTAAATCAAGACTGGAGAAAAAATTTCCTCGGGAAATATGTAACAGTAGAAGGTGAAGGAAGAATTATCAGGGGCGTTGTTGTTTCTATTGATGAAAAGTTTATAACGTTAGATACCAAAAAAGGATATGTTGTAACCACACTCCCTGAATTTCCATCAAGGATTTCTTCTCACCTTAGATGGAAAGAGATATTTTCTCCTCAACTGACACTTAAAGTTAACTCACCTGAGGCTATGTCACAGATGTTTAAGATAAGATATCCTGTCTCTGGTTTTAGGTGGGAAGTTTACTACATTCTTTCTATTAATAACGGTATAAAGCAACTAAAAGGGTTTATAAAAATAATCAATGATACAGCTGTTAATCTAAAGAAGGTAGATATACAGATTGATGGTTTAAATAATAAAAAGTTCAAAGACATTTCTATTTCTCCTTTTTCTATAAAAAAGATTATGTTTGTAAAAAGAAATATTAAAAATGTTCAGCAAACTAAAGGACTGGTAGAAGGAAAGGTATACATATATAAAAACGGTGTATTTACGAAAGTAATTAATCTTAAGAATCTGTCTATCTGATGAGCACTTTATTTGTGGTTGCCACTCCTATAGGCAATCTAAAGGACATAACATTAAGAGCTTTAGAAATCCTTAAACAGGTTGAAATTATAGCCTGTGAAGATACAAGGACAACAAGAAAGCTTCTAAGTCATTATGGAATTTCTGGAAAAAAATTAATCCCTTATCACGAGCATAATGAAGAAGAAACAACAGACAAACTAATAAAATTGTTAAAAGATGGAAAAAACATTGCTCTCGTTTCTGATGCTGGAACTCCATGTATATCTGACCCAGGATACAGGGTGGTAAAAAGAGCCTGGGAAGAAGGTATAACGGTTTCCCCTATCCCCGGAGCTTTTGCAGGAGCAGCTGCCCTTTCAGCTTCTGGGCTGCCTACAGACAGATTTTTGTTTGTAGGATTTTTGCCTAAAAAAAGAAAGGAGGAAGAGTTAAGAAAGGCTGTTGAAACAGGAGTAACAGTGATTATATACGAAAGTCCTAAACGGGTTTTAGATACATTGACAGTGATAGACAGACTGTATCCTGATGCCTCTGTTGTAGTTGCAAAAGAGCTGACAAAGATACATGAAAGATTTTTCAGAGGAAAGCCTGCCCAGATTATTGATATGCTAAGTAAAGAAAAGGTGTTAAAGGGGGAGTTTGTTATACTTGTCAGGCATGAAAGCAAGAAAGAGGCAGATTTGGAAAAGGTCAAAGAAGAAGGGGTAACACTTTTAGAAAAAGGATATAAAAGCAAAGAGATTGCAACAATTCTGCACGAGAAATACGGAATAAGCAAAAAGGAAGCTTATAAAATAGTTCAGGAATTAAAAGGTTAAAAAGAATAGCCTATTCCGGAAAACAGATATCTGTTTTCTATTTTTAGATTATCTTTATTTACACTTATTGCATTGTTGTTTACGTTTACATCTTTTAATTTCCATACTTCATACACATATCCAAAACTAAAATAAAGCTGTGGAGATAAAGAAAAAATGCCTAAATCTACTTTTTCTTTTAATAAATAAACATCAATACCAGCATAAACATTTCCATATTCCCCGTTTACTGAAGAGTTTATACCTATGAGGGAGTTTTTCACTTTTCCTGTCTGCCAACCGTAAGATAAACCACTTTTAAGATAAATTCTCTGAAAAAGTTTGTAAGCACCTTTTACCGATACACCAACCCTATAAGTTTTAATTTTTGTTTTGCTATCAGGTAAATATCTGAGTGTAGTTTGACTGTTATTTTTTGTATTGTAATTTCTAATGTATGGAAGAGAGATACCAAGGAACCCTCCTATCCCAAGGAAGTAATTACTTTTCTTTATAATGTCATAACCTGCCTCTAACTGTCCGTCAAATCCTTCTAATCTATACTCCATTACAGGCTTATAATCTGTAGGAAAAGGTTCAACTGATGAGTTATAGAGGTCTAAAATTTTCTTCTCTTTCTGCGATAGTATGTAACTCAGATTATAACCGTAGAAAAAGTCTGAACTTAAAACATTTTTATGAAACTCAGAAATAGAAAATACACTTACTCTATCCTCAAGCCTGTCTGAAAAACCAAAGATTTTACTTTTAACTGAAAAAGTTCCATAACCATATCTAAACTCTGCACTGAAAGAAGGAAAAATTAAAGCAAAAAAAGAAACAATTACTACAAAAACTGCTGGCATGGTTACCTCCATTAAAAAAAGCCCCTAACGGGGCTTTTAGAACTATTTTTCTGGCTTTTCATCTATAGGAACAGCTGGTGTCATTCCAAGGGTTAAAGCTCTTTTTCTTTCTATCATGTAGTAAAGAACAGGAACGACAACAAGAGTAATCAAGGTAGAAGCACCTGTTCCAAAAATCAGAGCAATAGCAAGACCATTAAATATAGGGTCAAATATGATAACAAATGCACCTACTATTATCGCCGCAGCAGTAAGCAAGATTGGCCTTGTCCTTACAATTCCAGCTTCAAGAAGGGCTTCTTCAACAGAGTAACCTTCTTTTAGCTTATCTTCCGCAAACTGGACGAGAAGAATAGAGTTTCTCAGTATTATCCCTGCAAGAGCTATGAAACCTATCATAGATGTGGCTGTAAAGAATGCTCCCATCAGCCAGTGACCAGGAACAATACCTACTAAGGTAAATGGAATAGGAGACATTATTACAGCAGGCATTCTGAAAGAGCCAAACCATCCAACCAAAAGCATGTAAAGAACAACAATAGCCACGGCAAAAGCTATTCCCATATCTCTGAATGTTTCATAGGTTATCTGCCATTCTCCATCCCATTTAACGTAGTATTTATCTTCTACTTCAGGTTGATGGGTTAAAAGCTCTGTTATACCTTTTCCATCTGGTGTTTTAATCTCTTTTATCTTGTCCCACAGGTCAATAATAGGATACACAGGAGAACCTATAGAATCATTAATGTTTGCTATAACGTATACAACTTTCTGTAGATTTTTTCTGTATATGTCGTTCTGGGAAGAACCTTTTTCAACATTAACAAATGTTCCTATTGGAATTCCACCTTTTGGAGTAGGTATTTTCATAGAAAGGAGTTTTTCAAGAGAGGTTCTGCTTTTGTCATCTAATCTCACAATGATACTAACAGGATTTATGTCTTTTTCTGAATGGAGCAGTCCCACAGAATATCCTGCAAGTGCAATCCTCATCGTTTTCACAATAACATCTTCTGTCAGCTGATATTTTCTGACCTTTTCCCTGTCTATATTCAGTATGTATTCCCGTTGAGGCAGGTTTGCGTATATTCCCACATCTATTATTCCCGGTGTATCTTCAAATATCTTCTTTATCTTCTGAGCTATCTGAAGCTGAACATTGTAATCAGGACCATAAACCTCAGTAACAATAGGAGATAATACAGGTGGTCCCGGAGGTGGTTCAACAACAGCTACATATTTTGCACCGTTTGATTTGGCTATCTTGTAAACATCTTCTCTTATTCTTTCTGCTATCTCATGGGATTGAGCTTTCCTGTCGTGTTTCCCTATGAGATTAACTTTTATCATTGCATAGTATGGAGCCTCCCTGAGATAGTAATGTCTTGCAAGACCATTAAAGTCAAAAGGAGCAGGAACACCTGCGTATATTACGTAGTTTTTAACCTCATTAACATTCTTTACATAGTCTGCTATTTTCTTAGCTACTGTGTATGTTTTTTCAACTGTTGTGCCTTCAGGCATGTCTAAAACGATAAACAGCTCACTTTTGTTGTCATATGGAAGCATTTTTACAAGAACTGCTCTTTTTACTAAAAGGCCAACAGAAACAACAAGGAGCATTCCCATTGCTCCTAAAAATATCCATCTTTTCAGTCTACTTTTAAAAAGTGGCATGTATATCTTTTCAAACAGCTTTGCAAGAAATCCTGCTGTTCTCTCTTCCTCTTTTTCTAAATCTTCAGGTGTTAAAGTCTCTGCTTCGTGTTTTAACCATCTTATTGCAAGATACGGCGTCAGGATGAAGGCAACAAGCATTGAGAAGAACATTGCGACAGAGGAGTTTATTGGAATAGGTCTCATATAAGGACCCATCATTCCTGTAACGAATGCCATTGGAAGAAGAGCAACTATAACAGCAAATGTGGCAAGTATTGTTGGGTTTCCAACCTCGTCTGTGGCTATGACTGCTGCCTCATCTGGAGGCAGTTTCCTCATTTCAAACCATCTGTGTATGTTCTCTAAAACAACGATAGAGTTGTCCACTAAGATACCTATAGAGAATATTAGAGCAAACAGGGTAACCCTGTTAAGGGAGTATCCATACATCTCACTTAAGAACAGAGCAATAGCAAGTGTAACAGGTATTGTAACAGCAACTATGAGAGACTCTCTCCATCCAAGGGTCACAGCAATAAGAAGAACGATAGAGAATGTTGCTATTAGAAGGTGTTCAATCAGCTCGTTAGCTTTTTCTGTTGCTGTTTCTCCATAGTTTCTGGTTACTTTAACATATACATTGTCAGGTATAACTTTGCCCTTTAGCTCTTCTAACTTGTGGAGTATTGTTTCTGCAACAACTACTGCATTACTTCCTGTTTTTTTGGCTACTGCCAGCGTTACAGCGTTATACACATCATTCCTGTCTCCTTCTCCGTGAACACCATAGCCAAACTGGACGTAATTTGTTGGTTCTCCTTCCCCTTCAAAAACTTTCGCTACATCTTTTATAAAGATAGGTTTTCCGTTATAAACAGTTACAACAACATTTTTTACATCTTCTATTGTTTTAAAGAATTTTCCTGTTCTGACCTTTACTCTATAGTTATCTTCATCAAACTCTCCAGAAGGTAAGGTCATATTTGCCTGTTGGAGAGACTGAACAACCTGAGGAAGCATTATGTTGTAAGCATTAAGCTTTGCAGGATCAAAGTATATGTATATTGTTTTTGGCTTTGAACCTATGATAGTCGTTTCAGATACATTTGTCAGCTGTTTAATCTCGTCTTCTACCTGTTCTACAATCCTTCTGATTTCATAAGAAGATAAATCTTTGCTGTAAAACGTCAGAGACAATATAGGAACGTCATCTATAGATTTTGGTTTTACTATAGGTTGCATAGTTCCAGGGGGCATTCTATACATGTTTGACTGCAGTTTACTGTGAAGTCTCACAAGGGCATCTTCAGGGTCTTCCCCTACATAAAATCTGACTGTAGTTATACCAAATCCATCTCCTGCATAGGAATAGACATATTCAACTCCAGGAATTTCCCACATTATTTTTTCAAGTGGTTTTGTTACTAACTTATCAATGTCTTTTGATTGAGCCCCAGGAACAGGAACCATAATATCAATCATAGGAACAACAATCTGTGGTTCTTCGTCCCTTGGTGTGGTTAGAACTGCAAATAATCCCATCAAAAGGGAAGCAAGCACAAGCAGAGGAGTGAGTGGAGAGTTTATAAAAGCTTTTGCAATCTTTCCTGCCATTCCGTAATCTTTTTTTATCTTATCCATTATTTACCTCCAACGCACAATGTTTAGCGAACCTTACAACCTTCACAAGCTTTTTCCACATCTGAAACTACTATCTCTGTTCCCTCTTTCAGACCTGAAATTATTTCAACATTTCCGTTAGATATTTCTCCTGTTTTAACAAAGGTTAGATGAGCTATACCATCTTTATCTACTGTAAATACAGCATCAAGCTGTCCCCATTTTATTAGTGCAGTTAAAGGAATTATTATTTTTTTGTCTTCTCCCACCTTTATCTTTATCTTTCCATACATACCAGGCTTAAGGGATGGATCCTGTGGAAGTTTTGCTTTTACTGTAAATGTTCTGTTCATAGGGTCTATGCTGTTGCTTTTTTCAACAATTTTTGCCTTATATCTTTTTCCAATAGTAGATATTTCTATATTCACAGTATCTCCAATATTTACTTTATTTATTAAAGACTCATCTATCATAGAGATAAACTTTAGATTTTTGTCTCCAATTATAAATATTGGCATTCCAGGAGCTGCCATATCTCCAACATCATTCATCTTTTTTATAATTACACCATCAAAAGGAGCTTTTACATAAGCATATCCCTGCATTATCTGTGCATACTTTAGTTTTGCTCTTACCTGTTTTTCTTTAGCATCTAACTGTTTTAACTTTGCCTTTATTGCATCTACCTGTGCCTTTGCTCCTATCATTTTTGTTTCAATTTCTTCAAGCTGCTGCTTTGAGACAGCATTCTCTCTGTATAGATTTTTAAACCTTTCATATGTTCTTTTTGCAAACTGGTAAGCAGCCTCTGCTCCTTTGAGACCTGATAGAGCTTCTTCCCTTGCTTTTGAAAGCTCTTCAAGAGCAGCTTTTGCTTCTTTTATATTTTGTTTTATCTCACTATCGTCAAGAACAGCTAATAACTGCCCTTTCTTGACGTAGTCTCCTTCTTTAACATTAATTTTTAAAATTTTTGCCATCAGTTTAGTAGCCACTTTTGCATTATTGTTAGATATAACAGAACCGTCTACCTGATAGAACTTTTCAACTAATTGAGCTTTTACTTTTTCTGTAGGGAGTTTTACAACTTTTTTTACTTCTTCTTTTGCGTATCCTGGCTCTACCCGTGGGGAAAGATATCCACCTATCCACAGTATAAATATCCCTATAGGAACTATGAAAAATAGAACAAACTTTATTATGCTTTTCATCTTCTATCTCCTCCATTGTTTTCTTTTAACTGTCCAGACTGGAATTTCAATTCAAGAAGGGAAATCTGAGCGTCATAGGTGGCTTTGGCTTTTTCAAAATTTATCTCGTCATACATGGTTTGAGTGTCTAAAAGGTCTATCATTGAAGCCATCTGATTCTTATACCGCTTTTCTGTTATTTTCAGAACCTCCTGTGCATATTTCAGATTGTCTTCAGCTGTTTTCAGCCTGTCAATTGCTGTCAATAACTCTTTGTATGCTTTAAAGACAGAAAACTTTATGTATTCTTCAAAACCTTTTTTCAGGTTTTTGTATTGTCTGTAAACTTCTTTTGCTGCTCTGTATTTGTTTAAAGACTGAAACCCGTCAAAAAGTTTCCAATTCAAGGCTATTCCTATCATAAATCCTGTTCCATCTGTTCCAAATGGGTTGTATCTGTCGTCCATCTGATAGTAACCAAATGCTCCTATTGAAGGAAGTAAATCTCCTTTCTGAAATTTTGCATATCTTTTAGCATTCTCAACTCTTGTCCTGAGTGCTATAAGGTCTGGTCTTTCTGAAACTGCAACCTCCTGCCAGTAACGGACATCTTTTTTTATTCCTTCAAACTTTAACTCTCCTACAACTTCTATCTGGGAAGGGTCTATATCATCTCTTCCCATTGCTAAAAGCAGTCCTCTCTTTGCAATTAAATACTGGTTTTTGGCTTCTGTTATTTTACTCTTCACTTTAGACAGGTAAACCTTTGCTCTGAGAACATCTGCATAGATTGCCAGTCCGTTGTTATACATACTTTGTGCAGTTTCGTAATGTTTTTTTACACTTTTGTAAGCCTGATTTGCAATCTTTATAGCTTCTTTTGCAAGGAGTGCTCCGTAATATGCTTTTGTTACATCGTATATCACTTTCTGTTTTGTTTTTTCAAGGTCAAATTTTGATGCTTCATACTCTTTTTCTCTCATTTTTATTCCTGTTCCTATTTTTCCCCCTGCCCATATAGGAACTTGAAACTCTATCTTTGTCTGCCAGTTATTCCATTCTGGGTAAGTTGGAGGAGAAAACATACCAGGCATCATTGCATTAAAAGCAGTCATGTCTACATACTTTGAAGAGCTTGTCATGGTAAGTCTATGCTGATTTAACTCACTCATCATAGCCCAGCCAGGGATGTTTGTTCTCATAAATGCTTCTGTAAAACTGATAGTAGGAAATCTTATACCTTTTGCTGCTTTATACTCTAACTTCTTGCTTTCTAACTTTCTTTTTTCTGCTTTTAGCTGGTAGCTATTTTTAAGAGCTATGTCTATTGCTTCTTGAAGTGTTAGCTCTTGAGCATTTATTGAAAAAGCAAAAAGTGTCAATATTACCAGCACCTGAAACCTTTTCATTTTCCACCTCTCAGGTTTTTTGTATTATTATATTAGAATATAATTATATCCCTATAGAGCATATTTTTCAAGGGTAAACCTACAGATAACCTCCTATCCCCCAACATAAAATACATTGTAAATTAAGAAATTAGGTCTTCCAAATAATCTGGGTCAAGAATTTCTATTTTTCCCCTTTCTGTATCTACTATGCCTTCTTTTTTCCATCTACTCATAATTCTGATAGCTGTTTCTACTGTCGTGCCAGTCATTTCAGCTAAATCCTGTCTGGTTATAGGTGCTCTGATTACTATTTTCCCATTTTCCTCTTTTCCTATTTTTTTAGAAAGCTCTAAAAGAAGGTTAGCTATTCTACCTTCAACTTTCTCAGCTGCAAGGCTCTTAAGTCTGTCATAAGCCTCTAATAGCATCTTACTTGCATCGCAGGTTATTTTTACTGCAAGAGCTGGATATAGATTGAGGAGTTTAAGAAAATCCTGATTTGACACATAAAGAACTTTTGAATCAACTAAAGCCTGAGCTGTGTATGTGCTTGTAGGCCGGGATTCTCCCATAACAAGCCAACCAAATACTTCTTTTGGGGTTACTAATCTAAGTATCACCGTTTTACCATCAGCTGTTTCTTTTATCAGTTTTACAATTCCATCTATAACTATATATATGCCCGGTTCTTCATCTCCTTCAAAGAATATATATTCATTTTTTTTATACTCTTTCAGGTGAAAATAAGAGGCTATCTTCTTTATTTCTTCTTCTGGTATACCTTCAAGTAAAGGTATTTCCTTTAAAAATTTTTCCTTATCCATCATTTACCCCATTTTAAGGTTTTGGAACACTACCCAGTAAATATTTTATATCATCATCTCTGAACATAAATCCTGCACCTACATAAATTCCAATAAGGTCGTTATTTAGAACGTCCGAACCTCCAAAACTAATAAAGAAGGGGTTGTTTTTTAACTTATAAGTAAGACCAATATCAAGTTGTGGATTGTCTGGTTGGTTAAAAGCATATTTTCTCTCAAAGTTATAAAGGTCTCCCTTTAAAATTAGTCTGTCTGTAAAATAAAAGTCAAATCCTACATCTCCTGTTGAATCCTTTAGTCCACCTCTAATCCAGAAACTTCTGTTCATAATCTCAAACAGTTTATGGGCATACTGAACATCAAATAAAATACCGTAATCTTTTTTAACTACCGTCGTTGTCGTGCTTCCTGATATTGTTTCTTCTTGTCTTTTTACTGTTCCTTCACTATTTGTTAAAAGTCCTACATATATATAACTATTCTTTCCTGGTGATAACTTCCCTGCTATACCTGCTTTCTCACTCTTGTTTCCTGTATGTTTTTCTCCATACATGATGATGTCTAATTTTGTCTTGTTTATGACTGAGAAAGGTTTTGAAAACTCTCTTATACCTGTATTTGCATTATCATACAGACTGTCGTCATTTACTAACTTTCCTAAGGTTCCTTTTCCCTCATCAATTTTTGCAAGAATTCTATCCAGTTTCAATGAGGCATCTTTTATTTTTTCTATAGCTACTTTTATATCTTCTCTGTTTTCTCCAACTGTTCCTTTTATGACCTTTGCAGCATCTCCTATTTCGTCTAAAACCTGTGGTGTTTTTTCTCTTAAAGCTATAGATGTTTCCTTGAGATTTTTGATAAGCTCTCTTATGTCTTCTCTGTTTTCCCCAGTTATTGCTTCAAGATTTTCTGCAACTCTGTCTATTTTTCTGATTAGAACTGGTAAATCCTTTTTAAGACTTTCTGTAATCTGGGTTATGTTGTCTATAGACCGTTTTATGTTTTCTCTGTTTTCAACGACAAGCTGGTCCGCATGTTGGGCAAGTTTATTTATGTTCTGTATAAGCTGTTTGAGATTTCCCTGACCAATGGCTTCGTTCAGGCTGTCTACTAACTTTCCTATTTTGTATGCAACATCTTTTGCTGATGCAAAGGCTTCTTCCGTTGATGCATAAACTTCTGTGTTTTTTATAACTCCTTTTTCAGAAAGCAATCCTGAAGAAGGATTTCCCGGGTCTATGTATATGTATTTATCTCCCATTAATCCAAGTGTTCTGACGTAAGCTTTAGCATCTTTATAGATAGGAATATTGGCCTTTATTCCTATGGTTACTTTTACTTTGTTATCTTCAAGCTCTATCTTTTCAACCTTCCCTGCTTTCACGCCTTTAACCTGAACGTCAGCTCCCGGAGACAATCCTTCAACTACATCAAAATAGAGATAATATTCCTTTGTTTTTACTCCTAATTCTTTACCACTGAAGGTTATTATTAAATATCCAGCAATTAATGAAATGGCAAGAACAAAAAGCCCTACCTTAAACGAAGTATTCATTTTCCTCCTATTTTTCCATTATAGTTTCTTCAACTTTCATACCAAAATGTCTTCCTGCTTCTTCAATGTACCCTAAAATCTCATCTCCTTCTTTCAGGTCAACAACAGATATGAGAGAGCCGTCACCTTTTACAAGCCTGATAGTTTCTGCGTTTTGCAGAACTGCACTCAGTTTTTTACCTTCGTATTCAGCTTCCACTAAAAGCATTGGTCTTCTCTCTATTTTGGCTCTACCTACAACTACAGCCCTTCCATTACCATCTATATCATAAGCCATTACTTCCTTGCCTGCTTCAAGCTCACATAGATAAACTGTCTTTCCACCGGGAACCCTTGTGTACATATGGACTGCACCGGCATTGACTCTGAAAGGTCTTGATGCAACATAAGGAGATTCTTCTGTTTCTGCATGAACAAATATCATTCCTGCAGAAGAATTACCAACAAGCATTCCTTCTCCTTTCTTAAATAAGGATGTAGTGTCAACAGCCACTCTATCTCCCATTCCTACTGGAATAACTGCTGTTACTTTTGCTCTAACAAGCTGTAGTTTTTCTGTAGTTTCCTTTATCACAGATGCTACCCTTTTTATTTCACTGAGGTTTTCTGTTTCTAAAACAACCCCTTTTACTCCTTTTTCTAATATTCCTACAGCTATTTCTGCCTCATCAGAATTTTTTACAACAGCGTATATGTTGTCTGACTGGGCGATAAGGTTTTCCAGAGGTATTATAGTCCAGTCTGTTGTTTTGACTATAACTTTTTTTCCTGATTTTGCAAGCTGGGCTGCCCTTTCTTCATCTTTTTTGTCTTTAATAACTACAACAACAAAATCATCTGATAGATTACCTTTTTTATCTACAGTTATAAAGTTTACTCTCCCTAATTTTTTAGCCTCTTCCAATTTTTCTTGTGGAACAATTATGTAATCTGCTCCAGACTCAATAGCTGTTGTTACAATCTTTTTATCGTATTTAGATGCATCAACAATAAACTCTTTCATTTTTTACCTCTCCTTGTTATTATTCTTTACGAAAAACTGCTATAACTACAAGACCTAAAAAATAGCTTTTTATAAAAATATCTTTATAACCAAATCTGTTAAATAAATCTTTCAATTCTCCTGGATTTTTTGAATTTATAACAGATTCCATAAAATAATCATATTCCTCTTTAGAAAAAATTCTCTCTCCAAGTGGCCTAAAAATTTTATTCGCAATAAAGAACATTGCGTTAAATAGTAGTTTACTGGGTTTTGAAATGTCTAATATTCCTACATATCCCCCTTTAGTTAAGACCCGAGAAATCTCTTTTATAAATTCTTCTCCATTTAGATGTCTGAAAACAAGGGAGGCATATATAGAGGATATGTGATTGTTTTTAAAGGGAAGTTTATAGGCTGATGCTTTTAAAAAGAAGCTACTACTGTCTGCATTTTTTTCTTTTGCTCTTTTAAGCATGTTTAAGGAAACATCCACACCTATGGGTAAGCTGTCTGCGTATTCCTGTTTAATTTTTTTCACCACTTCACCTGTTCCTGTTCCTACATCTACAGGAAACTTACCTGCAGGCGTGTTTTTCACTAAGATTTTCTGCCACTTATCAATAAGTCCAAAAGTAACAGACCTTAAAAATCTGTCATATCTTTTAACAACACTGTCAAATATACTTTCTGCTAACTTTTCCTGAGCCATTTCACTTTTTCTTCCACTTTGTTCCCACAGGCGTATCCTCAATAACAATTCCCATTTCAGAAAGTTTATCCCTTATAAGGTCTGCAATATCAAAATTTTTCTGTTTTCTTGCAATATTTCTCACATCTAACAGCATCTGGATAAGCTCTTTTTCTTCCTTTTCTATCTCTTCTAAAACAGCTACCTTTTCCTGAGCAATTTCTGATATGTCTTCTTTTTCAACGCACGGTTGGAGGCTGTCAAACAGCCCAAATATATCTCTTCCTATTTTATGTATTACTTCTTTTGCTTCCCTGTAAGACTCAAGAGCTTTTTTAGATATTCCCCCTTCTTTGACTGCTCTGTCTTTCAGTATGTTCATCTCTCTGACCAGCCCAAATATTGATGCTAAAGCTTCAGGTGTGTTAAAGTCGTCGCTCATGGCTGCATAAAATCCTTGCTCTGCTTTTGCAATTGCATCATATAGATGTCCTTCAAAATCTGGCTTTTCTGGAAGTTTCTGCAAAATCTCTAACTCGTCCATAGCATTTTTCAGTCTTTCATATGCCTTTTTTGTCTCTTCCATCTTTTCCCATGAAAAGTCTAAAGGACTTCTGTAATGAACAGATAAAACGAGAAGCCTCAGGATGTCAGGTTCATACTTTGAGTAAATCTCTTTTAAAGTGATGTAATTTCCTAAAGATTTTGACATTTTTTGACCGTTCACTGTAACAAGACCGTTGTGAATCCAGTATCTTGCAAAAGGCTTGTCAGATAGGGCTTCAGCCTGTGCAAGCTCATTTTCATGATGAGGAAATGTCAGGTCTAAACCTCCACCGTGAATATCTATGGTTTCCCCTAAATGCTTGAATATCATAGCACAGCACTCTGTGTGCCAGCCTGGTCTTCCCTTTCCCCACGGTGAATCCCACGCAGGTTCTCCTGCTTTTGAAGATTTCCAGAGGGCAAAATCTAATGGGTCTTTCTTTTTCTCTCCCGGTTCAACCCTTGCACCTGCAATCAGCTCATCTACACTTCTTTTTGAGAGCTTTCCATAATCTTTAAACTTTCTAACAGAAAAATAAACGTCTCCTTCTACCTCATAGGCATAGCCTTTCTCTATTAATTTCTGTATAAAATCTATGATGTCAGGTATGTGGGTTGTAACACGGGGTTCAACGTCAGCTGGTTCAATACGGAAGTTTTCAGCGTCCTGAAAGTATTCTTTTATGTATCTGTCTGCAATAACCGTAAAGGGAACACATTCATTCTTTGCCCTGTTTATTATCTTGTCGTCAACATCTGTAAAGTTTCTGACAAATTTTACGTTGTATCCTAAATATCTGAGATATCTCCTTATCATATCAAAAACTATCAAACTTCTGCCGTGTCCCACGTGATTAACGTCGTAAACGGTAACACCGCAGGTGTATATCTTTACTTCCCCTGGATTTATAGGAACAAATTCCTCTTTTTTCCCTGAAAGGGTGTTGTATATCTTTAAACTCATCATTCCACCTCCAGTTGTTGTTATAATTATAACCTAATTTTATATTTAATAGAGAAAACATAAAAAGGAGGAGCTTATGAACAACAGAAAAGACAAGCTGATTAAAGAGTATATTCACGACCCATACTTCACAAAGGAAAAGTATCACGACCCTTCAGTGTGTGAAAGGTGTGGTGTTGTGTTTCATGAAGGGATTTTCCAGTGGATTGAGCCTCCTCCACCTAATGCTGAAAAGATGGTATGTCCTGCATGTAGAAGAATAGAAGATAGATACGAAGGTGGAGTGGTTGTGCTTGAGGGAGAGTTTTTACAGACACATAAAGATGAAATTATTAACCGTATAAAGAATGTTGAAGAAGAAGAAATGGCATACAGACCTTTAGAAAGGATAATTGAGATAAAGGAAGAAGATGGAAAGATTGTTATAACCACTACCTACGAGCATTTAGCAAGGAGAATAGGTGAAGCTGTCCACAAAGCATATAAAGGAAAATTGAACTTCCAGTATCCTGAAGGAACAAAATACATAAGAGTTCATTGGGAAAGATAGACATCTATGATAAGAGTTGGTGTTGACACAGGGGGAACATTTACAGATTTTGTGTTTAAAAAAGGAGATAGATGGGAAGTTTTAAAAATACCCTCTACGCCGGAAAACCCTGCAGTTGCCGTATTAAAAGGAATTAACATAATAAGAAAAGATGATGCCTGTGACATAACCCACGGTTCTACTGTTGCAACAAATGCTGTTTTAGAGAGAAAAGGAGCAAAAACAGCATTTATCACAAACAGGGGCTTTGAAGACTTAATATATATTGGGAGGCAAAATAGAAAAAAGCTGTATGACCTTTTTTACAAAAGACCAGAACCTTTAATACCTGAAAACTTGAGAATAGGTATTAAATGTCGGATTAACTCTAAAGGAGAAATTGTTCAAGCAATTGATGAAAATGAAATTAATACTGTAGTAAAATTTCTAAAAGATAATAATGTTGAATCTGTTGCTGTCTCTTTCCTGTTTTCATTTTTAAATCCAGAGCATGAAAAATTACTTAAAGAAAGGTTAGTTAGGGAAGGTTTTTATGTTTCCGTTTCCCACGAGATAGTTCCTGAATTTAGAGAATATGAACGGTCAATAACAACAGTTATAAACAGTTATGTTATGCCTAAAATGGATAAATACATATCTCACATCCAAAGAGAATTACAGAAAAAAGACAGTTTCAGAATAATCCAGTCTAACGGTGGAGTTATATCTCTAGAGACTGCAAAAAAAGAGCCTGTAAGAACTGTTCTTTCTGGCCCTGCAGGGGGTGTGGTTGGTGCATTCCAGACAGGAAGTATGATTAACAGGAAAAGGCTCATAACCTTTGATATGGGAGGAACATCAACAGATGTGTCTTTAATCAATGGAAAAATTCCGTTTACTACAGAATCAGAGATATCAGACTTTCCTATAAAAGTGCCTGTTATAGACATACACACAGTTGGTGCAGGGGGAGGCTCAATAGCATACTTAGATGAGGGAGGATTACTGAGTGTAGGTCCAGAAAGCGCAGGGGCAGACCCAGGACCAGTATGTTATGGAAAAGGAGAAAAGCTTACAGTAACAGATGCAAATCTATATTTGGGCAGACTTATTCCAGAATTTTTCTTAGGTGGAAAGATGAAAATTGACAGAAAGAGGTTAGAAAAATACATAGACCACTACAGTAAACAATGGAATATGGAAAAAACAAAATTAGCAGAAGGTATACTCCGCATAGCAAATACCAAAATGGAAAGGGCGGTAAGAAAAATATCTATAGAAAAAGGATACGACCCACGAGAATACAGTCTGTTTACATATGGTGGAGCTGGCGGAGCACACGCCGTGTTTTTAGCAAGAATGTTAGAAATACCAGAAGTTATTATTCCTAAAAACCCGGGGATATTCTCTGCTTTTGGAATGCTTCTGTCAGACATTATCAAAGATTACTCTTTAACAGTAATGCTGAAAGGAGACCAAACAGAATATTCACACATAAAAAAACTGTTCAATATTCTAAAAGAAAAGGCAAATCGTGACATAAGAAAAGAGACAATCTCTGTAGAAGATATAAGATTTGAGCAATACATTGATATGAGATACAAAGGACAGTCTTTTGAGCTGATTATTCCTTTCAGTAAAAACTTTATAGATAGGTTTCATTTAGAACACCTAAAAAAATATGGATACAAGTTAGAAGATAAAGAGTTAGAAGTTGTGAACATAAGACTAAGAGTTATAGGAATAACAGAAAAACCTACGATAGATAAGATAAAAGAAGGAGGAGAAAATCCTCCAGAAGATGCCTTTATTGGTAAAAAAACAGTTATTTTTGATGGAAAGCCTTACGAAACTCCCATATTTTTGAGGGATAAACTGACGGCAGGTAATGTTATTAAGGGGGCTGCAATTATCGTAGAATATTCTTCTACTACAGTTATTCCTCCACATTCCTGCCTTAAAGTTGATACATATGGAAATCTTATGATAAATACCTACAATGAGTAAACTGCTATTTGTTCCTTTTGGATTATGGCTTATTTTTGCAGGTGGTATTAGTATCTACCTTTTTTACAGACTTACCAGGATATTTTTCTGGAAAAAGACCACAGGCAAAATTATAAAATCTCATCTAAAAAAGGATAACTCAACCCTGTCTTACGATACATATCTACCTGACGTTGAATACGAATACACAGTAAAAGGAAAGAAGTTTACTGGAAACAAAATATTTATTAGCGATTTTGAGTCTGATAGAGAAACGATACAGCAGTTAATAAATAAATTTCCTGAAGGAAGCACAGTAACAGTATTCTACAATCCTTTTAACCCTTCAGAGTCTATACTTTTGAGAAGCTACCACTCAGGTATGTTTATACAACTGCTTGTGTTTTTCAGCATGCTCTCTGTTTTTATTTTTACACTTGTTTTTGAGATAATCTATTATGGAAGTGATTTATCAAATACAGCAAACCTTGTTAAAAGTTTCTTCCACAGATTAATCTATGGAGAGGAACAATGACAGACCCTATAACACTGGAAATCTTTAAAAATAAACTTATTTCAATAGCTGAAGAAATGGGAATAAACCTCCAGAAAACAGCATACTCACCAAACATAAAAGAAAGAAAGGATTTTTCCTGTGCAATATTTGACAGTTCAGGTTCTCTAATATCTCAAGCTGCCCACATTCCAGTCCATTTAGGTTCTATGTCTGAATCTGTAAAATCTGCCATCAAAAATGTAGAATTTGAAGAAGGAGACATGGTTATTTTAAATGACCCCTTCAGAGGAGGAACCCATCTACCAGATATAACAGTCATAGCCCCTGTATTTTACAGGGAAAAACTTCTCTTTTTCATTGCAAACAGAGCTCATCATGCAGATGTTGGAGGAATATCTGCAGGTTCAATGCCACTCTCAACATCTATATTTCAGGAGGGAATTATCATTCCACCTGTAAAACTTGTTAAAAAAGGAGAAATAAATAGAGAAATCCTGGAGTTTATAAAGTCAAATGTTAGAACACCAAAAGAAAGGGAAGGTGATTTTTTTGCTCAGATATCTGCAAACATCACAGGGATAAGGAGACTGAATGAACTTATCAGCAGATACACAGAGGATACAGTCATAGAGTATGTTAATGCATTGAACGATTACTCTGAAAAAATGATGAGGAACAAAATATCCCAGATACCTGATGGCGACTACTCATTTACAGATTACATAGAAGACGATGGGGCAGGAAACAGGGATATAAAAATATCTGTGGACATAAAAATAAAAGGTAGCGATGCAGTTGTGGATTTTTCAAACAGCTCTCCACAAACGAAGGGAAGCCTTAATGCAGTTAGAGCAATAACACTGTCTGCTGTTTATTATGTGTTCAGGTCTCTTTTAGATAGTGATGATATCCCTGTAAATGAAGGATGTTTTAGACCTATAGAAGTGATAACAAAAAAAGGAACAGTTGTAGACTGCACCTACCCCCATGGAGTTTCTGCAGGTAACGTAGAAACATCTCAGAGGATTGTTGATGTGGTTTTAGGTGCATTATCACAGGCGATACCAGAAGAAGTGCCTGCAGCCAGTCAGGGAACAATGAATAATGTCACAATAGGGGGAATTAATCCTGACACTGGTAAACCCTTTACTTATTACGAAACCATTGGTGGAGGTATGGGCGGATTTGCAGGGGGAGACGGAGAATCAGGCATCCAGTCCCACATGACAAACACTATGAACACACCTATTGAGGCTTTAGAATTTGAATTTCCCCTCATGGTTCATCAGTATAATTTAAGGAAAAACTCTGGTGGAAAAGGGCTGTTTAGGGGAGGAGATGGAATTGTCAGAGAGATAGAAGTTTTATGTGAAAGTGAGGTAACAGTGATTTCAGAAAGAAGGAAGATACCTCCATACGGCTTATTTGGTGGTGAACCGGGAGAAGTTGGGGAAAACATAGTTATTCTCAAAGGAAAAAAAATAAAAGAAGGGGGAAAATTCCACAGAAAACTGAAAAAAGGAGACAGCCTTATAATCAAAACCCCCGGAGGGGGTGGTTACGGAAAAGCTATCTAACTTTTTCTACAATCTCTATCTTTTCTATTATTACTGGCTTTACAGGAACATTTATCATCCATCCCACATTCATAACAGGAACATTTCCAATCTCATCAACCACATCCATCCCCTTTATAACCTTACCAAATACTGTATATCCCCACTTCTGAGGATTTTTACCATAATCTAAGTAAGTATTATCCACGAGGTTTATAAAAAATTGTGTCGTTGCACTGTGAGGGTCTGAAGTTCTTGCCATTGCTATTGTTCCCCTTATGTTAGACAGCCCGTTATCAGACTCATTTTCTACTGGTGGATGGGTAGGTTTTCTGTAATTTAGATTTTTGTCAAATCCTCCACCTTGAATAACAAACCCTTTCACAACTCTGTGAAATATCAGACCATCGTAAAATCCCTCTTTTACATAAGTGAGGAAGTTTTTCACAGTCTTGGGAGCTTTGTCAGGATAAAGCTCAACATAAATTTCTCCCATATTTGTTTTGATTAAAACAATAGGATTTTTTTCTGCTGAAACAGCAAAAGAAAACACAGACAGCAACAAAACTAAAATTTTTTTCATCTTTACACTCCTACAAATTTTTTCTCGCTTCCATCATAAGCCTTTTCATTTTTCTTACAGCCTCATCAAGACCTAAGAATATAGCATTTGATATAATTGAATGCCCTATATTCAGCTCCTCTATTTCAGGAACGGCAGCTACAGGCTGAACATTAGTATAAGTCAAACCATGCCCAGCAAAAACCTTTAAATTTTTTTCTTTAGCATAAACAGATGCCTTTTTTATTCTATTTAATTCTTCCATCTTTCTTTTTTCTGTCTCTGCATTGGCATACTCTCCAGTGTGAAGCTCCACCGCATCAGCACCTACATAAACAGAAGCATTTATCTGCTCAATATCAGGGTCTATAAAAAGGGCAACATCTATACCCTTATTTTTTAGCTCAGACACGAAATCTTTAAGAAAATCCTTCATAGAGACAACATCAAGTCCTCCTTCGGTGGTAATTTCTTCCCTTTTTTCTGGAACAAGTGTTACCCTTTCAGGCTTTACCTCTACAGCTATCTTTTTCATCTCTTCTGTTGGAGCCATCTCCATGTTAAGAGGAACTCTTTTTACAGAACATCTTAATCTAAAAACATCTTCATCCTGAATGTGCCTCCTGTCTTCCCTCAGATGGAAAGTTATCTGGTCTGCCCCAGCATCCTGAGCAATAAGTGCACCTTTCACAGGGTCTGGTTCATAAGTCATTCTTGCCTGCCTTATTGTTGCAATGTGGTCTATGTTCACTCCAAGTCTCATCTTCCCCTCTCTAAAGGTTTATTTTCAAGTTACCGATAAATAAAGATAAAAACATAACAGGGAAAAAAATGCTAAAGAAAATTTTAATCTTTATACTGCTCTGTGTAAATACAGCACTTGCTTTAAAGCTGAAACATGCAGAGCATTCTGACTTTTACAGGGTTGTTATAGAAACAGAAAAGCCAGTAAAGTTTGAGGAGATACCTTTTTTAGATTCAAGAATTTTTGTAGTTAGCATAAATACAAACTCAAGAAAAATCAACAAAAAGATATTAAAAAGGAAATACGTCAAAAGTTTGGATGTTATATACTCTGGTGATACCACAAAGTTTGTGTTTGAAGTATCAAATAAAATTCAAGGATACAAGATATATACCCTAAAAAAACCTTTTAGAATAGTTATTGATTTACTGAAAAAAGAAAAGAAACAAAAAACAGATAAAACAGTAGTATCAAACGACCCAATTTTTGACATCATAATGGGTTACGAACTGAGAGAAAAGAAGAAAACTATTTCCACTAAAATAAACACGAGAAAGATTATTGTCATAGACCCGGGACATGGAGGAAAGGACCCGGGAGCTATTGCAAATGGTCTCAGAGAAAAAGATGTTAATTTAAAAATTGCCAGAAAACTAAAAGAAATTATAGAGAAAGACCCGAGATTTAAAGTGTATCTCACAAGAAATTCAGATAGATACATAAAACTATACGACAGAACTGTTTTTGCAGTTAAAAAAAAGGCAGACCTCTTCATTAGCATACACTGTAACTCATCTCCTACAAGAACAGAATCAGGAACGTATGTTTATACTTTAAACTTGAGAGGTGCAAGGTCAAAGTTAGCCCGGTTAGTAGAGCAGAGAGAAAACAAAGCAGTGATAGATTATGTCAGAGTAAGCTCAAATCCGGTAGTTAACAGAATAGTTGCTGACCTTGCAATCAGCACAACAGTAACAGAAGGAAGAAGATTTGCTTATTATCTAAAAAAATACCTTAAGCACATAACAGATTTTAAAGATATAGACAGTGCAAATTTTGCAGTTTTGAAAACTCCGGGAATTCCTTCTGTTTTGATTGAAACCCTATACCTTACAGACCCTGCTGATGCACAGCTTTTAAAAAACGACCAATTTATAGAAAATTTCAGCTATAGCATATATAATGCCATAACAGATTATTTTTTTAGAGAGTAATATGATAATCGGGATTGATATCGGTAACACAACAGTTGAAGTAGGTTTTATACATTCCAGGGAAAGGATAAAAAGTTACAGACTAAAAACAGACCAGAACAAGACTGCTGATGACTGGCTCCTTGATTTTTACCAGATAATGGAATTGGAAAAAGATATAAATCCAGAAAATTTTTTAATCTCTTCAGTAGTTCCCCAAGTAGAAACAAAAATTTCTGAAGCAATAAAAAAGATTTCCGGAAAAAGTCCAGTAATCATAGGAAAAGATATTGAAGTTCCTATAAAAAATAATTACACAAACCCAGCAGAGGTTGGTATAGACCGATTAATTAATGGATTTGCTGTTGCTGTTGAATATGGATATCCTGCTGTTGTTATAGACTTTGGGACGGCTATTACTTTTGATGTTATAAATACAAAAGGAGAATATGAAGGAGGAGCCATATTTCCGGGAATAGAATCCAGTATAAATGCACTTTTCTCAAAAACAGCAAAACTTCCAGCAGTTGACTTTTCTCAGATAAAAAATGTCGTGGGAAAGACAACCTCACAGAGCATAAAATCTGGCATATACTACGGATACCTGTCCCTTGTTGAAGGGATGATAGAAAAAATAAATGCAGAAACACAGTGTAAAAACAAAGTTGTAATAACAGGTGGTAACGGAAAGTTAATTTCTGAAGGATTAAAACTGCCTAACATATACGATAGATACATAACCATGAAAGGAATATTCCTTGTTCATATGAAATCATAAGTTGCTTTTTATTCCAAATACATTTAGTATAATTTAATAACAAAATCAGGAGGTTTAGTGGCATGGAGGCAACATACGGAGGAATTCCAACAGCTGAGGTAATTTTATTTTTCCTTATGCTTGCAATGCTTTTAGTCCTATGGGGCACAATTATGTACAAAATGGGAACAAAGGAAAAATAATGTCTGAAGAGAAAAAAGCATATCCTTTTGCACTTGTTGGTTTCTTTGTTACAGAAAAAAATGTAAGTGATGTGTTTAGAACAGATGTTACACCTGAACAGTTAGAAGAAATCAGAGAGCTAATAAAAAAGCTGATATTTGTTGAGGGTGTTGATGTTGCCATCGCACCCTTTGTTGTTCCACCAGACCAGGTTAACGATGCCCTTCAGCAACTGGCAGAAGTTGTATTTTCACCACCAGAGGAGGGAAAGGATAACTGATGGTCAGAGTTATCATATCGGGTATTATGGGGAGAATGGGCAGAAAGATAGCCCAGATAGCATATCAGGATTCTGACGTTGAGATTGGTGGAGGAGTAGAAAGTCCTGACTGCGTTCATTTCCATCAGAATGTGGGAGAGGTTATTGGTGAAGAGGTAAATGCTCCTATAGTTTCTGACCTTGCAAAGGTTATAGACAGGGGGGATGTAATAATAGATTTTGCGGGAAACACAGAGGCTGTTCTGTCCCACGTAAGACTGGCTGCTGCTGACAAAAATAAAAAAGCTATAGTTATAGGAACAACAGGTTTTTCTCAACAACAGTTAGACGAGATAAAGCAGCTATCCAAAAACATTCCTATCGTCCTTGCTCCAAACATGAGCATAGGAGTTAATCTACTGTTTAAACTTGTTCAGGAAGCTGCAAAAGCTCTGAAGGACAAAGGTTATGATATTGAAGTAATAGAGATGCATCACAGATTCAAAAAGGATGCTCCCTCTGGAACAGCAGTAAAATTGGTTAACATTCTAAAAGAAGAAACTGGAATACAAAAAGTTGTGTACGGAAGGGAAGGTATATACGAGGAAGGCAGACCATCTGACGAAATAGCTGTCTTTGCTTTAAGGGGAGGAGATGTTGTTGGCGAACACACAGTTATATTTGCAGGTATGGGGGAAAGAATAGAATTAACCCACAGGGCAGGTTCAAGAGACATATTTGCAAAAGGTGCTGTAGAAGCTGCAAAGTGGGTTAAAGATAAACCTCCCGGGCTTTATGACATGATGGATGTCTTGGGCCTGAAGTAAATGTCCAAAAAAAGTGGATGGATTCAATATCTTTCTATAGGTAGTATCGGTCTTCATCTTGTCTCAGGTGTTATTGTTGGTGTTCTTATTGGTTACTATTTAGATAGATATTTTGACACTTCTCCGTGGCTAACTATAGTTTTCTTTTTCTTAGGAATAGGAGCAGGTTTTCGCAATATGTATAAAGATGTTAAAAAATACATATCTTCGGAGGAAAAGAAAAACTAAACAAGAATCTGTTCCTGGCGTATCTCTTTTTGTATTTCAGAGACGATTCTGTTTTTAACTTCCTCAAGGGAACCTTTCAGCCTGCATCCAGCTGCATCTCTATGACCGCCACCTCCAAGTCTTTTTGCTATTTTTTGAACATTAACATTTCCTTTACCTCTTAGGGAGACTCTCCACGTTTCTCTATCTTCCTTTTGTATCATAATGAATGCAACTTCTACCCCTTCTATACTTCTGGCAAAGTTAACAAATCCTTCTGTATCCTCTTCTAAAGAGCCTGTTTCCTCTATAAAATCTCTCTTTACTATCAGTGAAGCAATTTTTCCATCTTCATACATCTCTAAAGTAGAAAGAACTCTGTGGAGAAGATGTATAGCTGAAGGCTTATTTCTCTCAAATATAAGAGATGCAATTTTAGAAGGGTCTATTCCTTTTGAAACAAGATATTTAGCAAACTCAAAGGATTCTTCATTAACGTTATTGTGTTTAAAAGAACCTGTATCTGTTAAAAGACCTGTATACAAACAGGTAGCAATTTCTTTGTCAATACAAGATTCGTCCCAGTATCTTAATATTCTTCCTACAACAACTGTAGTAGATGAAGCGTATGGGTCTACATAATCATACACACTTTCAAAAACACCACCTATGTGGTGGTCAATTCTCATATATTCTTTAGCATTTACAGGAGCATCAGCTCGGAACATACCTGCAGCATCTAATATAACTGCAAGACTGAATTTGTTGTTTATAGGTAACTTCTCTATTTTTTCCACATCAGGAAGAAAGTCGTAAACATGAGGAATGTCATCTTTCATTGCCATCCGAACATTTTTGCCCTTTCTCTTTAAAAATCTGTAGAGGGCAATCATACTACCTATTCCATCTCCATCCGGGTTGTGGTGTGTTACTAAAAGAATTTCTCCTTCTTCCCTTTTTAACCTTTCTACTGCAGGAATTACTATCTCCATTTTTCTATCCCTCACAGATTTTTTTTGTCGTAAGGGCATATGTCTGAAAGATAACACTTTTTACATTCTGGATTTTTGGCTTTACAGATGTACCTACCGAAAAGAACAAGAGCTTTAGATATGTATACCCAATTTTCTTTTGAGAAGAACTGGGCAAGGTCTTTTTCTATCTTGTCTGGATTGTTTGAAGAGGTCAATCCTAATCTCTGACTGACTCTTTTTACGTGAGTATCAACAACTATCGCTGGTTTGTTAAATGCGTTTACTAAGATAACGCTGGCTGTCTTTCTCCCAACTCCCGGAAGTTTAACAAGGTCATCTAAGTTATCAGGAACCTTTCCGTCAAATTCTTTAACCAGAAAATCACAGCATTCCTTAATCAGTTTTGCTTTCCTGCGGTAGTAATTTACAGATTTTATAATCTTTTCTATCTCTTCAATTTTTGACTGAGAAACTGCTTTTGGGTCTGGAAATTGTTTAAAGAAAACAGGAGTTATCTCATTTACCTTTTTGTCTGTGGTTTGAGCTGCCAGTATGGTAGCAACAAGAAGCTGATATGGATTTTCAAAGTGTAGGTCAATCCACGGCTGTGGATAATGTTTTTTTAGTCTCTCTATGACATCTTCTTCTGTAAACTTTATCTGTTTTTCAGAAGAGAGTTTTTTGCTTTCCTTTTTCTTCAATTTTACCTGCCTTACCTATTTCTTTCAGCAAAGATTTAAATCCTAACTCTTTAAACCTATCTTTTAGAGCTACAAGGTCAGCCTTTTCTCTGCGTAAATCTTCTGTTCTAATCTTTAAATTAATATCAGTTTTTAATTTAACTAAAAATCTGTTCTGTTCAAGTCTGTCTAAAGCTTCTTCAAAGGCCTCCTTTAATTTTGGTTTAAGTTTATCTAAGTTTTTTATGATATTTTCCATACTGCCAAACTCGTTCAGCAGTTTTTCAGCTGTTTTTGGTCCAACCCCCTTAACACCTATAATGTTGTCAACTGTATCTCCTACGATTGCAAGATAATCAACAAACTGCTCAGGGTATATTCCATACTTCTCTTTTACCCTCTCTCTGTCGTATATCTCTTCGGTTACTGGATTAAGGATGTAAATATTTTCTTCAACTAACTGCATCATATCTTTGTCTGGGGTAACTATTATAACCTCAAAACCTTCTCTTTTACCTTTTTGGGCAAGGGTGGCTATAACATCGTCCGCTTCATATCCGGGAATTTCAATAATCTTTATACCCCATAGTCTTATAATTTCTTTGAGAGGGTTAATCTGTAGTTTAAGTTCATCAGGGGTCTCTTTCCGAGTTGCTTTATACTCCTTATACTCTTCATGTCTAAATGTTTTCCCCGGCAGGTCAAACACAACAGCAATGTATTCTGGGTTTAACTGATTTACCAGTTTTGAAAGCATTCTGACAAAACCGTATATTGCTCCTGTTGGCTGTCCTTTAGGACTTGTAAGTGGAGGGAGCGCATAAAACGCCCTGTAGAGATAAGAAGAACCGTCTATTAAAACTAATCTTTTCTTGTCTGCCATCAGAATGAGTTTGTCCTGTTTAAGTATAAAAATCTTAGTGGATTTATCAGTTTACCATACCGCCTTATTTCATAGTGAAGATGAACACCTGTTGACCTTCCTGTACTTCCTGCATATCCAATAACGGTTCCTGCCTTTACCCATCTACCTTTTTTTACTCTGATTTTTGACAGATGCCCATAGTATGTTTTGTATCCGTACTTATGCCTTATTATTACAAGTTTACCGTATCCTGGAGACCATCCTGCAAACTCTACAATACCATTTGCAGTAGCAAAAACAGGCTGTTTGTATCGGGCTTTCAAATCAAGACCTGTATGAAATGCTTTTTTTCCGTTAAAAGGGTCTTTTCTATAGCCAAACCTTGATGTTATTCTGCCGTATAATGGAACACCAATAGGAATGTCAGACATTACTTTCAGAAGTTTATCTATGTTCTTTGTAAGGCTGTCTGCATATATCTGGAGTCTCTTTCCTTCTGATGCAGGAATAAATTTACCCCCCTGGGGAAGCTTAATTCTTATTCCTTTTCTCTTCAGGGTTTTATTTGCTTTTTTTATCTTTTCTTCTATTGTTTTGAGTTTTTCAACGAGGATTTCCTTTTCTTGAGCTAACTTCTCAATCTGTTTATCTCTTTTTTTTAGTTCTTCCCTTAGTTGCTGGATTTGCTGCTCCCTTTGGGATATCTCTCTCTTTAATTTTTTTACATCACCAGAGGAATTAAATGAAAGGAATAGAGCTGTCAATGATACTAATGTTAACCCTATTATGTAATATTTCACAAAATCTCTTTTTGTCATTTTAATAACCTTGCTATCTCTTTTGCGTGATATGTAATAATAATGTCTGCTCCTGCCCTTTTCATTGACAATACTGTTTCCATTATAACCTTATTTTCGTCAATCCATCCCAATTTTCCAGCAGCTTTTACCATAGAATACTCGCCACTTACGTTATAGGCTGCTACTGGGAGAGTAAAGCTGTTTTTCACATCGCTGATTATGTCAAGATATGCAAGGGCAGGTTTTACCATAACAATATCAGCTCCTTCCTCTATATCAAAAGACACTTCCCTTAAAGCTTCCCTTCTGTTTGCAGGGTCCATCTGGTAAGTTCTCCTATCTCCAAAAGCTGGAGCTGAATCTGCAGCATCTCTGAATGGTCCATAATAAGAAGAAGCAAATTTTGCAGAGTAAGCCATTATTGGAATATCTGTAAAACCTGCACCATCTAATGCTTCCCTTATGGCCTTTACAACACCATCCATCATACCAGACGGGGCAACCATATCAGCTCCAGCCTGAGCATGGGATATAACCTGTTTTTTTGTGTTTTCCAGCGTTATGTCATTTGCAACATCGTTGTTATGTAAAACACCACAGTGTCCGTGCTCCGTATACTCACAGAAGCAAACATCTGTGATAACATACAGGTCTGGATAGTTCTCCTTTATGTATCTGATTGCTCTTTGTATAATTCCTTCCTCATTCCAGGTCTGTGAACCTACCTGATCTTTGTGCTCTGGAATACCAAACAGAAGAACGGCAGGTATGTTGAGCTTAGAAACTTCTTCTAACTCTTCATCAATCCTGTCTAAAGACCACCTATATATCCCGGGCATTGAAGGTATCTCTTTTTTAATGTTTTCCCCTTCTTCAATAAACAGTGGGTATATAAGGTCGTCAACAGAAATACTGTTTTCCCTTACAAGTCTTCTTATGTTTTCATTTTTTCTTAGTCTTCTAAGTCTATGTATAGGAAAAGCCATACTCCACCCCTATTTCCAAGAATTAAATTATATTATACTATCTGAAAACAAAATTTACCTGACATATTCCTGTTACTACTGCTGTTTCCATTCTCAATATATAAGACCCAAGAGAAAATGCTTCAAATCCTTTATTTTTCAATATTTCAATCTCTTCATCTGTTATTCCTCCTTCTGCCCCTATGAATACATCAACACTGTCTGTTTGGGTTTTCATTTCTTTGAGAGTTTTACTCTTTTCTTTCTCGTAAAAAACGACTCTTATAGGGGATGTTGGGGATATTTTATTAATTGCAGCAGGCATATCAATTTTTAGAGGGAATAATCTTCCACACTGCTTTATAGAGTTAAGGGATATTTTTTCCCACTTTGGTATTTTCCTTAAAATTTCCTTTTCTTTAACTGCAGTATTTTTAGTAATTACAGGAATAAGACGCTTCACTCCAATTTCTGTTATAGAAGGTATGAGCTCATCAATTTTTGATAATTTATTAGGAACTCCCAAAAACAGGTTTATACAAAATTTGTCCTCTATGACAGGTATTTTTTCTAAAATTTTACCTTTTATAGATTTTTTCTCTATATCAGTTACTACACCTAAATATACATTTCCCTGAAGGTCGTTAATCTCTATCTTGTATCCTTTTTTAATTCTCCTGACTTTAGCGTGGTGAAATTCCTCATCCTGTATAATAAACTGGGTGTCTTCTACTTTTCCTATAAACCTTGGAATTCCCATTTCATCCTTTTTTAAGCAGTTTTTTTAACGCCACAACTGCTACAAACATAGCAGAGTATATAAAAACAATAGTTGCGCCAGAGGGAAGGTCTAAAATAAAAGAAATATATATACCTACAAGCACCATAGCAATGCTGAAAAATACTGAAAATGCAAGTATCCCCTTATAATGCCAGTAAAATTGATTGGCAAAAGCTGCAGGAATTATCATCATTGCTGAAGAAAGTATAACTCCAACTAACTTAACAGACAAAACTGTAGCTATAGCTATTATAACGATAAGACTGTAGTAATAAAATGTTGTATTTATGCCACTAACGTAAGCAACTTCTTCATTATAGCAACAAAACATAATCTTCCTGAAACTAAAATATATAAAGATAATAGAAACAAGAGTAAAAACAGATAACATTATTATGTCTTTTCTACTAATGGTGAGAATGTTTCCAAACAAAAATGTAAAAAGGTCTGTGTTATAATTAGGGGAAAGGGTTATAACTATCACGCCAAAAGCCATAGAAAGAGAAAACAATACACCTATGGAAGTGTCCTCGTGTATGTTTCCCTTTCTACTAATATAACCAATAAGAACACCTATTATTACTGCAAATAACATTCCAAGTAATGTTGGTGATATTCCAAGATAAAAGCCTACAGCCAGCCCTCCAAATGTTGCATGGGATATACCTACATTGATAAAAGACCAATTTTTGAGATATATGAATAATGAGAGAATAGAAAGCAGAATGGCTATTAAAATGCCACCTATAATAGCATTCTGGATAAAAGGTAAATCTAATAACCCCATCAACTTTTCCCTTTAAAATCAGCGTGAAAATGTTCACAGGCAACACATTCTGGAGAATGTATAATAAGCTCTATGTCTGAACCATATAGTTTCTGCAGAACATGTTTTTGGAAGAAATCTTTTGGAGAGCCATAATAATGGAGAAATCTATTTAAACCAGCCACTTTATCAACAAATTTACCAACAACACCAACATCATGGGAAACCATAATCACTGTAATTCCTTTCTCATCTCTTATTTTTTTAAGAAAGTCATAAAAACTCTCTTGAGCCACCACATCTACTCCTGTAGATGGTTCGTCAAAAAAAACAATTTCAGGTTCTGATACCAAAACTCTTGCTATAGAAATTCTCTGCTGTTGCCCCCCTGAAAGTTTACTGTAAGGATACTTTTCAAATCCTCCCATTCCTACATAATGGATATACTGTTTAGCTCTTTTTAATTTTTCCTTTTCAGGAATGTCCACATTTACAAGGCCAAACATAACAATATCAATGGCAGAAAAAGGAAAATTATGTGGAATTTCTGATTTTTGGGGAAGGTATCCTACTTTACCTGTTTTAATCGCTTTATGAGGTTGTAGTCCTAAAATTTCCACATAACCCTTTGACACATTTACAAGTCCAAGGCAGCTTTTTACAAGGGTTGTTTTTCCTCCTCCGTTAGGACCTACAATAGCTACAATCTCCCCTTCTTTAATATCAAGGTTTACATTTTCAATAATAACCTTTCCCCCAAGCTTCACTGTAAGGTCTCTGGCATAAAGAACTGTTCTCATATTTTCACGACTATTTTCCCAAAAAACTGTCTGCTGAGAAGTTTTTTGTAGGCTTCTTTTACTTTGTCAAGCTCGTAAACACTATCTATTACAGGCTTAAGTTTATTTGGAAAGAAATTCAGATAGTGGGCTACTTCCCCTTTTGTTCCCATATAAACGCCGTGTATGGTTATGTTCTTGCCAAAGATTTTTCTTAAAGTTAGCTCAACATCTCCACCTGTCGTTGCCCCGAATGTAACAACATTTCCACCTCTTTTTGCACAGTCAATAGATTTTGGCAGGGTTTCCTTTCCTATGTGGTCTATAACAACATCACACATCCTGCCTTCTGTTATCTCCTTTACAGCCTGATAAAAATCCATAGATTTGTAGTTAATTATGTAGTCAGCTCCTATCTCCCTTGCTTTTTCTACTTTCCAGTCATCTCCAACTGTAGTAATCACTGTTGCACCGTGGAGCTTTGCTATCTGTATCCCTGCTGTTCCGACACCACTACCTCCTCCGTGTATCAGAACAATATCCCCCGGTCTAATTTTACTTCTTGTAACGAGAGAGTGCCACATTGTGGTGTAAGTTATTCCTATTGATGCAGCTTCTTCAAAAGCAAGTCCATCAGGAATTTTAAAAATATTAACAGCAGGAACCTTTACATATTCAGCAGATACACCATTATTTAGAACACCTAAAAGAAAGTATTCACTACACAGATTATCCTGTCCTGACAGACATTTTTCACACCTACCA
>JALSNI010000005.1 GCA_026987075.1 Persephonella sp.
ATTACCAGATGGGAATTATCTCCCTGTCAGCGTTTTCTGTATTTATGATATTTGTGTTTTTCTACATTGCATTTCCACCTGTTGACAGAAGAAATCCTGTGATGCAGATGCTTCCACTGATTGAAAAAAACAGCAGAGTAAGGTATTACCACAGCTTTAATCCTGCATTTGTGTTTTATCTAAGAAAAGAGATAAAACCTGTTAAAAAAAGGGAGCTGTCCCAGTTTTTAAATAGAAAAGAAAGGGTTTACATCATTACGAGAAAAAAATATCTGAAAGATTTCAAGGACATATTCAACAGTTATGTATTGAAGGTTGTGAAAGACCTGTTTGAGAGGAGATACTCAGCTTTGGTTTCTAACAGAAAGGATTAACTTTCCTCTTTAGACAGTTTCAGAAACGCTTTTTTTGCTGCCCTGCTCTCTGCTTCCTTTTTTGATTTTCCTGTTCCTGTGGTTTTTATGTTGTCTATTACACATTCTACTGTAAACGTTTTGTCGTGCTCTGGTCCTACAGCTGTTATCAATCTGTATCTGGGAGGTTTTCCAAATATTTTCTGGGTTAAAATCTGAAGAAGTGACTTGTAATCCCTCGGTATGTCCCCTTTTTTTATGTCTTCAATTAGCTTTTCCTTAAACAGTCTGTTAAATATCTGTCTGGGAGGGTCTATCAGATATCCACAATCTACATAAATAGCCCCGAAAACAGACTCAAAAACATCACACAGCAGAGACTCTCTCTCCATTCCTCTCTGGGATATCTCTCCTTTGCTAAGCAAAACCAGTTCTCCTAAATTTATCAGGCGGGCAAGTTTAGACAGATACGCTTCACTGATAACAGCAGACCTTATCTGGGATAGCTCCCCTTCCCTTGCCTGAGGGAAAGTTTTTATCAGTATTTCACTGACAATCAGTGAAAGAACAGCATCCCCTAAAAACTCAAGAACCTCATAATCTGAAATTGGTCTGTGATACTCAACAGCAAAAGACCTGTGGGTTAGAGCAGTAAGGGGAAGGGTTTTGTCCCTGAATGTATAACCGATTCTTTCTTCTAACAGTTTTATCCTATCTGAAAACTCCCTTTCAATCTCAATGCTCATACGCTTTAAATGCCAGACATGCGTTTGTCCCACCAAATCCAAAAGAGTTAGAGATGGCAACCTTTACAGGATGTTCAACTGCCTCGTTTGGCGTGTAATCAAGGTCACAGTCAGGGTCTGGATGTTCGTAGTTTATTGTTGGTGGTATGATGCCTGTCTCTATTGTTTTCACTGTAGCAACAGCTTCAACAGCACCTGCTGCACCTAAAAGGTGTCCAATCATTGATTTAATAGAGCTGATTTTCAGTCTGTACGCATGCTCGCCAAAAACTTTTTTTATTCCCAGTGTCTCAACCTTGTCATTAAGAGGTGTTGACGTTCCGTGGGCATTGATGTAGTCAACCTCATCAGGATTTATTCTTCCGTCATTGAGAGCCATCTCCATTACTCTTACAGCTCCATCTGCATCTGCACAGGGAGCAGTGATGTGATGAGCATCTCCTGTCATTCCATATCCAACAACCTCTGCATATATCTTGGCTCCCCTTTTAAGAGCATGTTCTAACTCTTCTAAAACCAGTATCCCGGCACCTTCTCCCATAACAAACCCATCCCTTTCAGCATCAAAAGGTCTGGAAGCTTTCTGAGGTTCTTCATTCCTTGTAGAAAGGGCTTTCATGTTGGCAAAACCGGCTATACCCAGTGGTGTAATGGCAGACTCTGTTCCTCCTGCAATCATAACATCTGCATCGCCCCGCTGAATTATCTTGAAGGCATCTCCGATAGCATGGGTTCCTGTTGCACAGGCTGTAACAACACAGGAGTTGGGACCTTTAAATCCAAACTCAATAGATATGTAACCGGATGCCATATTTGATATACCAGAGGGGATAAAGAAGGGAGAAACCCTTCTTGCACCTTTTTCCAGAAGAAGTGTCTGCTGGTCTTCTATGTCTCTCAGGCCACCGATACCGGTTCCCACTATAACACCTGCCTTGTTAAGGTCTATCTTGTCTATTTCAAGTCCTGAGTCTGCAACAGCTTCTTTAGCAGCAACCATTGCAAACTTAACAAAATCACTCATCCTTTTTGCATCTTTAGGGTTCAGATACTTTTTAGGGTCAAAATCCTTAACCTCTCCTGCAATTACAACAGGAAGGTTGTAAGAGTAGGGGTCAAACCGCTTTATAACATCAATACCGCTAATACCATTAATCAAGGCTTTCCATGTGTCTTTTACGTTATGTCCGACAGGTGTTATAGCTCCAATACCAGTAACGACGACCCTTCTCATTGTGTGACTATTCTCCTTTCTTTGCTTTGATATACTCTATAACGTCCCCTACTGTCTGTATCTTTTCTGCATCTTCATCAGGAATTTCAACGTCAAACTCTTCCTCAAATGCCATAATTAGCTCTACAACGTCAAGTGAATCAGCCCCAAGGTCATCAACAAACTTTGACTCAGGCTTTATCTGTTCAACATCAATGCCCAGCTGATCTGCAATAATCTCCTTGATTCTCTCTTCCATTCCTTTATAACCTCCAAAAATTATTTTTTAATACATTCCACCATTAACATGAACTGTTTCACCTGTGATGTAATCAGCCATATCTGATGCAAGGAAAAGAACAACACTGGCAACATCTTCAGGTTTTCCAAATCTACCTAAAGGTATCTGCTCCAAATATTTTTCTTTTATCTCTGCAGGAAGTTCCTGCGTCATATCTGTTTCTATAAATCCCGGGGCAACAGCATTTACTGTTATATTTCTTGATGCCAGTTCCTTTGCAAGGGATTTGGTAAAACCTATCAGACCTGCTTTTGTTGTTGCATAGTTTACCTGCCCCGGATTACCAATAAAACCTATTATGGATGAAATATTTATCACCCTTCCCCATCTTCTCTTCATCATACCTTTCACAACAAGCTGTGTAATCTTGAAAGTTCCTGTGAGGTTTGTCTGGAGCACCTGATTCCAGTCTTCGTCCTTCATTCTTATAAAAAGGGTATCCCTTGTCAGACCTGCATTGTTGACCAGGATGTCAACCTGTCCAGCAGTTTTTTCTATTTCCTTCCACTGCTGGGGTATATCCTCTGAAAAATCTAATTTAAATCCATAGGCGTTTACACCAAACTCATTTTTCAGATTCTCAGCCACAATTTCTGCTGTTCCTTTATTTCTACCAGTAACAATTACATCTGCTCCGTATTTTGCAAACGCTGTTGCTATAGCTTTTCCTATTCCCCTTGTTGAACCTGTAACTAAAACTACTTTACCTTTAAAATCCAAAATAACTCCTCATAAATTTTTTCAAAAACATCCAATATTATATCACAAACTGTGAGCAGTTGTCTGCTTCATGAAATCAAGTCTCAGGAACAGGAGTTATTACATCTCCTTCTGTCATAAACTTGTGAATATTGTCCACTGTCATGTCTAATATTCTCTCTGATGCATCCTTTGTGTAGTAAGCAACATGGGGAGAAACTATTACATTTGCCTGACTGAGGAGATACTTTGCCTCTGCTGCTTTTTTTAGTTTCAAAGCCCTCAGACCTGTCTTTTTCATCAGTTCCTCCTCCACCGTTATCTCTGTCTCAATTGTGTCAAGTCCAACACCACCAGCAAGCCTTCCTTCCTTCAGTGCTTCAACGATTGCATCAAGCTCAACAACTTCCCCCCTTGATGTGTTTATCAGCATAGCATCTAACTTCATCAATTTTATGTTAAATCTGTTTATCAAAAAGTGGGTTGCCCTGTTGTAAGGAAGATGCACTGTAACAATGTCTGAGCGGGAAAGAAGCTCCTCAAGACCAACATACTCAACATTGTATTTTTCTATGAGTTCACTGTTTTTTGACCTGTCGTAGGCAAGTATCTTCATACCAAAACCATAGGCAATTCTTGCAACATGGGAGCCTATCTTTCCTGTTCCCACTATACCTATCGTTTTGCCCATTATGTCTATACCCATCAAACCTTCCCGTGTAAAAATACCTTTACTTGAATTTTCTATCATTGGTTTCATCTTCCTTGCAAGGGCAAGAATAAGAGTAAATGTGTATTCTGCAACTGTGTTATTACCGTAACCGGGAATGTATGCAACCTTTATACCTTTTTTCAGTGCATATTCAACATCTATATGGTCGTATCCTGAAGACCTTGTTATTATCAGCTTTAGATGTGGTATCCTGTCAATGACTTCAGGTGTAAGTTTAGAGTATATGAAAACGCTGATAATATCTGCATCTTTTGCCTCATCCACGTTGTTTATATCAAGTGCTTCTTTAAAGAAAAAAAACTCCCCTGATACACTTTTTTCCCTTAGCTTCCTTTCTATATGCAGTTTTTCCCAGTCTTCAACGCCGAAAAAGTAAACCTTCATCTCAAAACCCCATCCTGATTTATTTATACCAATTATCTTACATTGAAATTACCTTTTGTGGTATTATTTCAGTTAAACTGCCTACAAAATATCAGGAGGTACTTCATTGAAAATAGAAGGTAAAGTGTGGAAGTTTGGAGATGATATCAACACAGACGAAATAATACCTGCAAGATACCTTGTAACAACAGACCCAGAAGAACTGGCAAAACACGTGATGGAAGATGCAGACCCTGAATTCCCTACTAAGGTTCAGCCGGGGGACATCATTGTTGCAGGAAAAAACTTTGGGTGTGGTTCTTCCAGAGAGCATGCTCCACTTGCCCTCAAAGGAGCGAAAGTAGGAGCTATCATAGCTGAGTCTTTTGCCCGCATATTCTACAGAAATGCAATAAACCTCGGGCTGCCTATTATTGAATCTCCAGAAGCTGCTAAAGATGCAGAAGAAGGGGACATCATTGAGATAGATATGGAAGCAGGCAAAATTATCAACAAAACAAAAGGTAAAGAATACAGATTTAAACCACTTCCTGAAAGTCTGAAGAAAGTATTTGAAGCTGGTGGGCTTATGGAGTATGCAAAAGACAAATTAGCAGGTAAGTAATATGCAGTTTAAAAAAATATTAGTAGGTGTAGACTTTAGTGAAGTCACAGAGACTGTTATAAACTCTGCTGTGTATATAGGTAAAATATTTGGTGCTGAAATAAAATTAGTCCACGTTATAGAAAATACCCTTTTTCCTGTAGCCCTTGACGACCTTGAACCTTTTGTTGACCCTAAAGAATTCCAGAAAATAGTAGAAAAAATTGAAGAGCTGACACAGATATCTTCAGAAAAACTCAAAAGCATAGCCGAAAAGTTAAGTAAAGAGGAAGGAATAAAAACTTCTTTTTCTATCGTTACAGGAGATATTGCAGAAGAGATTTTAGACATCTGTGAAAAGGAAAATTTTGACCTTGTGGTCATTGGAGCTCATAGAAATACAATTTCTGAAAGTTTACTTTTAGGGAATGAGGCAGAAAAAATAGTCAATAAAGCCCGTTCCTCTGTATTAGTAATAAAAGGAAATTCACTTCAAAACATAAAAAAACTCCTTGTTGGTTACGACTTCCTTCCTAACTCTATAGAAGCATTAGAAACTGCAAAGGAAATAGCCAAAAAAATAGGAGCAGAGATTGATATAGTCCATGCTGACACAGAAGAAAGTTATGCTCACTTTAGCCACATATACGAGACTGTTTTTCAGAAAAAAATAAGTATGCTTAAAGAATTGAAAAAAAACCTTGAGAAAGAAGGATTAAAAGTAGACTTTGAAATCATTAAAACTACACCAGATAGAGCAATATTAGAAGCAATAAAAGATTTTACTCCTGATTTAGTGATTGTTGGAAAAAGACAAAGAAAAGACATTAAGAGATTTTTCTTAGGAACAATTGCAATGAAAGTGGTAAAAAATTCTCCTGTATCAGTTTTAATAGCAAGAAAAAGGAATTAGTTATGATAAAAAGACTTTTTTTATTGTTTTTTGTAGCAGTTTTGTATTCGTGTATCCCTGTTAATGGAAAAGAAAAGACAGGCAATCTATACTTTTATTACACAGCATGTAAATACTCAGCCCAATCAGGGGATTTTTCAACAGCTGTTTATTACTGTAAAAAAGCTATCAACATAGCACCAGATATTCCTCAGATTTATAAAGACACTATAAAATTTGCCCTTCATAGCGGAAACGAAAAAGAAGCAGAGAAAATTTTAAGAATTTATGTAAGCAAATTTAAAAACCAGCCAGAAACATATACCTATGCTGCAGTTGTTTATGAAAGATTAAAACAGTTAGATAAATCAGAAAAAATTCTGAAGGAAGGTATAAAAAAGTTTCCTAAAAATGAAAAGATACTGTCCCATTTAGTAGACATATACTTCAAGGAAAACAAAGTAGATGAAGCTGAAAAGACATTAAAAGAACTTCTAACAGTAAAAAAAGATGACCCACGAATATACTATGTGCTGGCAAGGATATATCTATTTAAAAACCAGAAAAACAAAGCAATAAAATATTTAGAAAAAGCTGTTCAGATAGACCCACTTTACACTTCTGCCTTTACACTTCTTGGGACTATATACTCACAGGACAGACAGTGGGAAAAAGCAGAAAAGGTTTACAAGAAAGTGCTTGAAAAAGACCCAGATAATATTGAAGCTTTAAACAGGCTGTTTCAGGTTTACGTTCAGTCAGACCAGGATAACAAAGCAGAGGAGATAATAAACAAAATAGTCCAGCTTGAGCCTGAAAATAAAGACGCCCTTTTAAAAAAGTTTCTCTTATACATTAAAGAAAACAAAGCAAAAGAAGTCGTAAAGGAGTTGGAAGAACTCTATGCAAAAAACCCAAATAACTTAGCCGTGGCAATGATTTTAGGGATGGCTTACGAAAGCGTGGGGAAATATAGGCTTGCAGAGTCTTTATATCTGAAAGTATTGCAGGAAAGACCTGATGACCTTGATGTTTTAGAGAGACTGGCAGAAGTATACACAAGAATGAACAAATATGATGAAGCCATTGATGTTTTAAATAAAATGTTCAAAATAAACCCCAAAGACCACAGATTACTTTTAATGATAGCTCAGTTAGAAGATGAGAGGGGAAACACAGAAAAAGCCCTCCAGATACTACAGAAAGCAAAAAAAATAGCCCCTAATGACGCTGTTTTATATTTTTATGAGGGGATTTTTTATGACAAATTAAACGACTGGGAAAAATCTGAAAAAGCTTTACTAAAAGCTATCCAGCTAAGACCAAAATTCCCAGATGCTTTAAACTATTTAGGATATTCATACATTAACAGGGGAATCGCCATTGACAGAGGAATTGAATTAGTTAAAAAAGCATTAGAGCTTTCTCCTGACAACCCTGCATATCTTGACAGTCTCGGCTGGGGATACTTCAAAAAAGGGAAGTATGAAAAAGCTTACAGGCTCATAAAAAAAGCATTAGATAAACTACCAGATGACCCTATTTTGACGGAGCATTTAGCTGAAGTGTTAGAGGCAATGGGAAAGAAAAAAGAAGCCCTCAAACTATACAGAAAAGCCCTTTCTATAATAGAAAAAACAGGAAAAGAGGGAGAGCCAGGACTGAAAAAGAAAATAATAAACAAAATAAAACTGTTAGAAAGATGAAAAAGGCCATTATAACATCTTTTTTTGCCTTAATTATAGCTTCTTGTGCTCCACTTGTAAAAAAAGAAAGATGTCAGCTCTATTTTAAAAAAATAGTAAAAACCTCCCTTGAAAGTAAGCCTGTCTTCATTAGAGGAAACATATTTGTTCACGGAGCGTATCTCATCTTTTACGGTAAATTTGATGAAAACTCCTCTATTGTAGTTAAATCCCCATTTGGCAGAAAACTGTTTTCTGTTGATTATCTAAAAGATAGTGTGTGCGTAAAATTTTCTGGCCAAGAAAAGATTTGCAGTAAAAATCTCAGTATGTATTGGGATTATCTAAACATAAAGCTTCCTTTTGATTTAAAACAGATTTTAACTGGAAAATTTAAAATAGATAAAAATGCCTCATTTTCTTGCTCAGAAAAAGGTATAACTGTTATAAACAAAGGAGTAAGAATATTTTATGTAGGAGACAGACCTACAAGAGTAGAATACAATAAGTTTATTCTCCTATATTCATATGATAACGGGAAAATAGAAAAGATTACTATTCAGGAGAAAAGTAAAGAGCTACTTAGAATATACATTAGGGAAACAAGAAAGCTGTGAAAGATTACATAATAAAAATATGTGGTCTTACGAATAAAGAACAGGCAAAAAAGATAGCTTTCTTAGGGGCTACTCACATAGGTATGGTTTATTTTGACAAAAGTCCCAGACATGTAGACATGGAAAAAATAAAAGACATAACCAAAGAAATAGAAGGAATCTCAAAGTCAGTAGCTGTTGTTGTAAATCCCTCAGAAGAAACAGTATGGAAATTATTAGACATAGTAGATGTAATTCAGTTTCACGGAGAAGAAAGCATAGAGTTCGTAGCCAAATTTCCAGAGGAAAAAGTGATAAAGGCATTCAGAATAAAAAATGAAAAGGACGTTAACCGGATAAAACCTTTTGTGGAAAAAAACTATCTAATACTGATAGATGCCTATTCAGAAAAAGCTTATGGGGGGACAGGGAAACAAGTCAATCCAGAGCTTGCAAAAAAAGTGTTACAGATGCACAGAAGAACAGTCCTGTCAGGGGGGCTTTCCCCTGAAAATGTTGAAAAATTGCTCAGACAGATAAAACCTTACGGCGTTGATGCATCATCAAAATTAGAGATAAAACCGGGAGTAAAGGATTTAAAAAAAGTAAAAGAGTTTATTGAAAGGGTGAAAAGGTTCTATGAGTCAGATAGTTAAAAACATAAAACCAGTTTTTGAAGAGACTGTTTTTCCTGTCGTAAAACTCCTTAATAAAATTGGAATTACACCAAATATTCTCACAGTAACAGGTCTCATTCTTGTAGGTATCAGTTCATTTTTTATTCTAAAAGGCAACTTTTTTGTTGGGGCTCTGTTTCTTATAGCAGGCAATCTGTGTGATGCCATTGATGGTGTTTTGGCAAGAAGATTTAACAAAAGTTCAACTTTTGGTGCATTCCTTGATTCTGTTATAGACAGAATTTCTGACTTTTTACCTTTAATAGCAATAGGGATTTTCTACATAAAAAATGACTATATGTTAATCCTGTCAATATATACAGCCTTTATATCACTTATGGTCAGTTACACCAGAGCAAGAGCTGAAGGATTAGGAATTGATTGTAAAGTAGGAGTCTTAGAAAGAACAGAAAGGTCAGTAATTTTAATACTGACCCTCCTGTTTGACATTGTCACAATAGGACTGATAGCTATAGCTATTGGGGCAACTTTAACAGTTTTCCAAAGAATATACTGTGTCTACAAAAACAGCTAACTACTTATGTTCTTTAGGAACAAGTGTAAACAGCATGTTCCTCCCTTCCTTTTTAGGAGGTTTTTCAACTTTCGCTATGTCTGAAAGGTCTTCAATAATTCTGTTTGCCAATTTTTCCCCTAATTCAGGATGAACATTCTCTCTACCTCTAAACCAAATCCACACCTTTACCTTGTCCCCTTCTTCTATAAACTCTCTTATGTGTCTTACTTTAGTCTGGTAATCGTGGTCTTCTATTTTTATACGGAATTTTATCTCTTTAACATTCTGCATCTTTGCTTTCTGTTTTTTCTTTGCTTCCCTTTCTTTCTTCTTCTGTTCAAACTTGTATTTTCCGTAATCCATTATTTTACACACTGGTGGCTTTGCATTGGGAGAAACTTCCACAAGGTCTAAGTTTCTATCCTCTGCAATTCTAAGGGCTTCTTCAATTGGGACAATACCTAAATTCTGACCGTTTTCGTCAATAAGCCTTACTTCTTTAGCTCTTATCTGCCTGTTAACTCTTAATTCCTGAATGACTAATTTACCTCCAGTTTTATTTTAAAATCATTATAAATCTTTGTGTGCTTTTTGTAATCCCCTTTTTCTTCTGGAAAATCTGACCTGTAATGGGTTCCTCTACTTTCCTTTCTGTTTTTCGCTGATAATATTATACCTTTTGATAAATAAATTAAATCAATAAGATACCTACTATTGGAAAACTGAATTAACTCACTTTCCATCTTTTTTATCTCTTCTAATGCTCGTGATAAAGAGTCTTCTGACCTTTCAAGTCCAACAAGCTCCCACATTAGCTTTTTCAGATTAATAAGGTATCGTCTCCTGTCTTCCTTTGACAGTAGTTTTTCCCTTCCTGAACTAAATTTTACATTTATTTTAGACAATTTTGAATACATGTTGTATATGTAAACAGAATAAGCAGTCTTATAACCAAAGGTTACACATTCTAAAAGAGAGTTACTTGCAAGACGATTAGCTCCGTGTATTCCTGTGCATGAAACCTCACCAACTGCAAAAATTCCTTCTACAGAAGTTTTTCCGTTGGCTGTAGCTTCTATACCGCCAATAGAATAATGGGCAGCAGGAGAAACAGGAACAGGGTCAGTATCTTTAAAGCCAAAACTTTTTATCAGGGAGTAAACTGTAGGAAATCTTTCCTCTATATTAATACCCTTTTCCTTTAAAGGTCTCAGGTCAAGGAATACTTTTTTACCTTCTGAATATTTTTTGAATATTGCCCTTGCAACTTCATCCCTTGGTCTCATCTCATCAATAAATCTATTTCCATCCTCATCAACAAGTAAAGCTCCTTCACCTCTTACAGCTTCTGTTATCAAGTATGCAGGCTGTCCCTTTACATAAAGAGCTGTAGGATGAAACTGAACAAACTCAAGGTCAGATAAAACACACCCAGCTCTATAGGCAACACTCAATGTATCTCCAGAAACTTTGTAAGCAGAGGTATTTCTTAAGTATATAGGGCTGTATCCCCCTGTTGCTAATACGACTGACTTACTCCTTATTACAAACTTTTTATAGCCATTACTGATAATCAAACCTAAATATCTGTTATCTTCTGTTAAAATTTCTTCCAGGTAATAGTTAAAAAGAAAGTTTACCTTATCTTTTACAGCTTTGTATAGGGTATACCCTATTTCAGAACCTGTTCTGTCCTTTGTGTGTAAAACTCTCCTCTGGGAATGTCCCCCTTCTCTTGTAAGTAGAATGTTTCCTTTTTCATCCTTATCAAAAGGAACTCCTCTTTCTATGAGGTCTATAACCCTCTCTAAGCCTTCTTCTACTAAAATTCTAACATTTTTACTAATACACAAACCTCTACCAGCTTTGACAGTATCCCTGTAATGTTTTTGGGGGTCATCTTTTTTTCCTACTGCTGCAGCTATACCTCCCTGGGCTAAAAAAGAGTTTGATATTTCTGGAGTTTTCTTTGATATTATAAGGGGTTTTATACCTAAATTTATCAGCTGCAGGGCTGTGCTTAAACCAGCAACCCCAGAACCTATTATAACTGTTTCAGCAACTATTTCAGGTAAGTGAGAAGTGTTAAATTCTGTCAGGTATCTTTCCATTAAGCTGCGTTCTTCTTACTAACTTTTTTCAGTATTTTTTCAATTGTTTTAGTGAGTTTTTGTGGATTATGTCTTACGTAATCTCCTGTATCAAGTAAATCTTCCGCAAAAACTGTAATTCCCATCCGTGATATGTTCCCAGCATCTACAGTAACAGGTTCAGCATTTTCTTTCATGTATTTCCTCAGTAGCTCATCAGGTGGAACTGTAGTGTTAACAACAGCAGCGTCAATAAATGGCTTTCCCACTATACTGTGGATAGCTTTTATATGGTCTGAAGCTGTAAACTGGTCAGTTTCACCATACTGGGTCATTACGTTACATACGTATATTTTGTATGCCCTACTTTTTAAAATAGCATCTTTTATGTCCTTCACAAGAAGATTTGGGATTATACTGGTGAAAAGACTTCCTGGTCCCAATATAATCGCATCTGCTTCCAATATTTTTTGAACAGCTTCTTCAGGGGCTTTCACATCAGAAGGTTCCATCCATATGTTCTTAATCTTCCCTTTTAACTGTTTACCGTAATCTGTTATCTGGGTTTCTCCCTTTATAACAGTGCCGTCTGTAAATTCTGCGATGATATCTACCATTTCGTCTGTTGAAGGTATAATCTTTCCTTTTATCTTGAGGATGTCTGAGGTTATTTCAACAGCATCAAGGAAATCTCCTGTTATTTTTGTCAAAACTGAAAGAAAAAGATTACCAAAAGAGTGTCCTTTTAGACCTTGCCCTTCTGTAAATCTATACTGGAAAACCTTAGCGAGAATATCTTCATCTTCTGCAAGAGCTACAATACAGTTTCTTATGTCTCCGGGGGCAGGAATCTGCATCTCTCTTCTCAACCTTCCAGAACTCCCCCCATTGTCTGCAACGGTCACTATAGCTGATAAATCAGTTATAGGATGAGGAATTAAATGTTTTATCCCCCTAAGAAGTGAAGAAAGCCCTGTCCCACCACCAATTGTAACCACTCTCATCTTACTCTCCTTTATATTTGAAAAACTGTTTTATATGTTCTTCATTAACATGGGATATTATACCTCTTTCGGTAATTATAGCTGTTATGTTAGATGCAGGGGTTACGTCAAATGAGTAATTTAAAGCTTTACTCTCCCCTGGAGCAATACTGCAATCACCACACTTTTTAACTTCTTCTTCTGACCGTTCTTCTATAATAATGTCTTCTCCTCTTCTTATCTTTAAATCAAATGTTGAAGTGGGAGCAGCTACGTAAAAGGGTATATTGTGTTCTTTTGCTAAAACAGAAAGGGCATATGTTCCTATCTTATTTGCAACATCTCCATTCCTTGTAATTCTGTCAGCACCTACAATCACAGCATCTATCATTCCTTTTTTCATTAGAAATCCTGCTGAGCTGTCTGTTATAAGATAATGGGGAATTCCTTCGTAAACCAATTCCCATGCTGTAAGTCTTGCTCCCTGAAGGTAAGGCCGTGTTTCATCAACATAAACAGTTATCTCCTTTCCCTCTTCACAGGCGCTTCTTATAACCCCTAAGGCTGTTCCCCATCCTGAAGTGGCCAATGCTCCTGTATTGCAGTGAGTAAGAACTCTGGCCTTTTCAGGAAGTAACACCTGACCGTAACCTCCTATAGACTTATTTGCGTGATAGTCTTCTAACTCTATCTTTTCTGCTTCTTTAAACATCTGACGAATGATGTCTTCTCTCTGTTCACTGTTTTCTAACAATTTATTAAATCTGTTCCACATTCTTCCCAGTGCCCAGAAAAGGTTTACCGCTGTAGGTCTTGTTTGCTCTAAAACTTTCTTTATCTCTTTTGCTTTACCTAAATCTTCACCTTTGTCTATTAATTCCTTTATACCGATGGCAAATCCAAATGCTCCCACTATTCCTATCAAGGGAGCCCCCCTAACTATCATATTCCTTATAGCGTCAGCTACTTCTTGATAATTAGAAAGCTCAACCCATTCTGTTTCTACTGGAAGTTTTAGCTGGTTTATGACATACAGTTTATAATCTCTAACTTTTATAGGTCGTAAATCTTTTATCCTGCTCAAGTTCTCCTCCTGAACATATATGAGACAAATAATGCAAATTCCTTGCCAGAATTCTACACCAGTTCCCCTACTGTATCAACACTGTCAATCACGTCTTTTATTTTCACCTTTGCAAATTCTCCAATCTTTACAGGCTCTGTTGCTTCCACATACACAATACCATCTATTTCAAAAGCTGACCTGTATGTTCTTCCAACTGGAAGAGTTTCCCATTCTTCAGAAAAACCGTCAATCAGAATCTCTACTTCTTCACCAATCATCTGTCTGTTTTTGGTTTCTGTTATTTTTTCCTGCAACTGCAGTATCTCATTTTTCCTTCTTATTTTTTCTTCCTGGGGCAAAGTATCCTCAAACTTTTCAAATGCAGGTGTTCCTTCCTCGTGGGAGTAAGTAAAGACCCCTAACCAGTCAAATTTAGCATTAGAGATAAACTCTTTTAGGTTTTCAAAATCTTTCGCTGTCTCTGTTGGAAATCCTACTATAACTGCCGTTCTTATGGCTGCTTCCGGTATATATTTTTCTTTCCATTCCAGTATCTTCTCTATTTTGCTTTTTCTGTATCCCCTCATCATGTCTCTCAGTATTCTGTCTTCAGTGTGTTGAACAGGCATTTCAATATATTTAACTAATTTTTCGCTGTCTGCCATTCTTTTGAAAAAGTCTTCATTTATAGTTGTAGGATATAAGTAGTAAAGTCTTATCCACTTTATGCCCTCAATGTTTTCTAACTTTTCAATCAGTTCCCATAATTTAGGTTTTCCATACAGGTCTGTTCCGTAAAAGGACGTATCCTGAGAAACCACATTAATCTCTTTTACTCCTCTGTCAGCAAGAGCCTCAGCTTCCTTTACAATACTTTCAATACTTCTGCTCCTGTGTTTTCCTCTAATTTGTGGTATTGCACAGAAAGCACAGGTGTGGTCACAGCCCTCCGAAATCTTTAGATAGGCTAAATGAGGAGGTGTAGTTATTATCCTTTCCCTGTATAAATCTAAATTTTTATCAGATATTTCTATCCCTATTTTTTCAGGAATCTGAATTTCTTCTTTTAAGTCAACAAACAGGTCAACTTCAGGAATTTCCTTTTGTAACTGGTCTTTATACCTTTCTACTAAACAGCCTGTAACAATAATCTTTTTACCTTTCTCCCTATACTGAGAAACTTCTAATATGGTATCTATAGACTCCTCTTTTGCAGCATCTATGAAACCACAGGTATTTACTATGATAACATCTGCATCTTCAAGTTTTGATACGATTTCAGCCTTTCCTGCTTTCAGTTTTCCCATTAATATTTCTGTATCAACCAAGTTTTTTGGACATCCAAGACTTACTACACCAATTTTCAATAAGGAAACCTCCTGAGATTTGTATTTGTTTTTAACAGATTTTAGGCATAAACCCTGTTTTTTCCAGTATTTTTTGCTTTATAGAGAGCTTTATCTGCATAAGATATTAGAGAATATATGTCATCTGCATCATCTATGGAAGCAATGCCAGCAGAGACTGTTACGCTAATTTCAAAAGAACCACACCTTATTTTATAATCAGATATTTTTTTCAATATTCGTTCCATCACATATTTAGCATCTTCCTTTGTTGTAAAAGGAAAAAGTATAAAAAACTCCTCACCACCATATCTAAAGATAAAGTCAGATTTTCTAAGACTCTCCTGTATGAGGTGAGCTACTTTCTTTAAAACACAATCTCCAACTTGATGACCGTATCTGTCGTTAATCTGTTTAAAGTTATCTATATCAACCATCGCAACAGATAAGGGCCTTTTTGATATCTTTGCTATATGAAAGTTTGAAGAGAGTATAAACTCAAGACTTCTTCTGCTCAGAACCTTTGTAAGAGGGTCTATATTTGCATCTTCTTCATACATAACAGCAAACGTCAGCCCAAGGAGACCGACAAACTTTCCCACAAGATTAAAAAATTCTAAATACTCAAGAAGCAGATGTTTATAATCCCTCTTTTCAAGAAAGTGGTAAATCTGTATGGCACTTCCGTGGATTTTTTTGTGCAGTGTTACAATCTCTGCTCTGTATTCATCAAATATTCCTAAACCATTTGCATGTTCAAGTTTCCTGCCAAGCTCACAGTTGTAATGTCCTAAAGGAATGCTACTTTTTGACCTGAGTTTTTTCAGGTCTTCCAACAGTTTATTTACCCATACAAGATGGTCTCTAACAAAAGGTTTTAGGGAACTTTCAGAGTTTTTCAGTATTCTCAGCTTTTCCCTAATCCAGTTTTTGTCCTGTTTTATGCTCTCTGATAGATAACCATAGGCTATCTTATTTTCTAAAAACTTTATCCTGCTTTCTGTAAGGTTTATTTTATATAGAAATTTTGAAGCATTATTCTCAATTTGAGATAGTATTACTGCTATTTCAGGAAGAATATAATTGTGTATGTCCAGTATAAGCATATAAGATACATCATTTTCAAATAGATGTTTTCCGAACAAAAAAGCCTTGGGCTTTACATCAGACAGATTGGCATCCTCTCTCAACAAGTCTTTAATAAGAAGTATGTATTCCCCTTTAATTTTTTCTATTTCTTCCGAAAAGTCTTTATAGATTTCAAAATCTCCGTGGAGAAACTCTGTGATTTTTAAGGATATGTATTCAATAAGCTTATTCATATCTATCCACCTTGAAATAAGTATACCAACAATTATATATTTACTATGTTTGTTTAACAAGCATTCTGGAGGATAACATGAAAAAATATCTTACATTAATTCCTGCAACTCTTTTAATATCAGCCTGTGCAAAACAGGAAGATATTGACCTTTTGCAAAAAGAACTAATTGAACTCAAAAAAGAAGTTGCCCAGATAAAACAAAACCAGATTCAGGTAAAAGAAGATATAGCCCAGCTGTCAAAAAGAGTAGATAACGTATCAAAAACTGCTTCTCAAAATGCTTTAGAACTGCAGAAATTAAAATCCTTCGGAAAAGTAGAGGAGGAAACTCTTCCTAAGGAAGGTGAAGAAAGGGTTAAAATACCAGAAAAACCTGATAGGTTATACAAATATGCCCTTGATGCTTATTTTAAAGGAAAAATGGAAGAAGCAAAGGAAGGATTTAAAAAATTTATAGATAAATATAAAAGTTCAGAGCTTTATGACAACGCCTTGTTCTGGCTTGGGCAGATATATTACACGGAAGGAAAGTATGACACTGCTTTAAAAACATTCAACAGAATTGTTACAGGATGTGAAACAGGCGAGATTTTAGACTGTAATAAACTCCCTGCTGCTATGCTAAAAAAAGCTCAATGTTACATTAAATTAGGAGAAACAGACAAAGCCAAAAAAGTTTTTCAAAAGATTATCAAAAATTTTCCTGATACAGAAGAAGCAGAGATATCTCGTAAACAGTTAGAGGAAATTCAGTGATGGAAAACCTTTATAAAATCCCTTCTCACGTTACTGTAATTATGGACGGAAACGGAAGATGGGCAAGGAGAAGGGGTCTTCCCAGAGTTTACGGTCATAGGGAAGGAGCAAAAAGGGTAGAGGAGATTATTGAAACTGCCCGGGAAGTTGGCATAAAGTGGCTCTCCGTTTTTGCATTTTCAACAGAAAACTGGGGAAGACCAAAGGAAGAAGTGGACGCAATTATGTCCCTGTTAGTAGAATACATAAACAAAAAAGTTCCATATCTCGTAGAAAGAGATATAAGACTGAGATTTATGGGAAGGATTGAACAGCTCCCTGAAATGATAAAAAATTCTGTTGAGGAAGGGGAGAAGGCTACACAACACTGCAAATCCATGAACTTTGTCGTTGCACTGAACTACAGTGGTAAGGCTGAGCTGATAGACGCATTTAACAGGGCATTAAAAGAGGGAAAAGAGATTACAGAGGAAAAGGATTTAAGAAAATACTTTTATATTCCAGACATGCCAGATCCAGACCTTCTTATAAGAACAAGTGGAGAGGAGAGAATATCTAACTTCATGCTGTGGCAGACGGCTTACACAGAGTTTTACTTTACTGATGTTCTGTGGCCTGACTTTGACAGAGAAGAATTTATGAGAGCACTTTATGAATACCAGAGTAGAGAGAGAAGATTTGGAAAGGTGTTTTCTGTATGAATAACCTGCTTATAAGAACAATTTCAGGTGTTATCCTCGCTTTAACCGCTGTTGCTGCTGTTGTATATCTACCTGTCTGGATTTTTAAACTGCTTATAGCTGTTTTAACAGGTATTGGAACGTGGGAGGTCTTTCACCTTTTAGAAAAAAGGCACAGGAATCTTTTTCCTGTCCTTTCTGGAATAGTAGGATTTATCAGCTCTTTATTCCTCCTATTCCTTTCACCATATCTGTCTCTATTTTTAATCTTTCTTTATAGCTTTTTTGTTTCACACAGGGAATACAGTATTGAAAGCCTTACAGCATCAGTATTTGGTCTGATTTATCCTGTATTTTTTATATCCTCATTAGGTTTTCTACAGGAAGAAAACAGATACCTGCTACTTGTTTTATTTGCCACTGTGTGGGCAGGGGATACATTTGCTTACTTTGTGGGAAAAAGTTTTGGCAGACATAAGTTTGCTCCTAAACTCTCTCCTAAAAAAACATGGGAAGGGGCTGTTGGAGGATTTTTAGGAGCTGTTATCTGCGGAGTAGCACTCAGCTTTTATCTGGGAATAAAAGAAGCTGTAATTCCTGTCGTTACAGCAGGTGTTCTCATGCAGATAGGAGACCTGTTTGAAAGTTTTATAAAAAGACAGGTTGGAGAAAAGGACTCTTCGCATCTTATACCAGGACACGGAGGTGTTTTAGACAGAATAGATGCCCTTATATTTGCATCTGTAGTTTTTCTGATTTTTTACCAGATTAAAAGTATCTAACTATGTTGTAGTATGTGTCCCTCTGAGCTGGTTTAAATCCAGCCTTCCTGATTATGTCTGCCATTTTTTCAGGTTTTGGAGCTGCAACCTTCCATCCTGTTGATGCAACCACATTTTCCTCTATCATTGTGCTCCCAAGGTCGTTTGCCCCAAAATGAAGACCGACTGGTCCCACTTTCATAGTCTGTGTAACGTGAGAAGACTGGACGTTCTCAAAGTTATCAAGAAAAATCCTTGATACCGATAGCACCTTCAGATAGTAAACGGTTGTTGCTGTTTCAATATGGTCTAACTTTGTTCCCCCTTTCTGGAAAGTCCACGGTATAAAGGCAGTAAAGTATCCTTTCCCCTCCTTCAGAGACTCGTCCTGAAGCTCTCTTATTCTTGATAGATGCTCCACTATATGCTCAGGCTTTTCAACATGCCCAAACATCATTGTTGCTGTTGTTTTCATACCAAGCTGATGGGCTGACCTGTGAACCTCAAGCCACGTTTGTGTGTTGACCTTGTTTGAAGAAATCTGAATTCTCACTTCATCTGAGAGTATCTCAGCTCCTCCACCGGGAAGACTGTCAAGACCCGCTTCCTGTAAAACCTTCAGAACCTCTCTTATGGGCATTTTTTCTAACTTTGATATGTAAAAAATCTCAGAGGCTGAAAGGGAATGTATCTGAATATCAGGGAATCTCTCCTTTATCCCTCTAAAAAGCTGAACATAAAAATCTATTCTCAGCTGGGGGTTTAAACCTCCCTGCATAAGCAGAGTTGTTCCCCCCCAGTCAACAAGCTCCTGAATTTTTGCATATATCTCATCAAAATTCAGAATGTAAGCATCTGGAGCATTGACCTTTGTCTGAAAGGCACAGAACTTACATCCTGCAACACATACATTGGTATAGTTAACGTTCCTGTCCACAACAAATGTAACCACATTATCTGGATGCTTCCTCCTGCGAACAAAATCAGCTAATCTTCCAACAGTCAAAAGGTCTGCTTCCCTCAGGAGAAAAAGGGCTTCATTTTCGGATATTCTTTGATTGTTTAAAATTTTTTCATATACTTCTTCCACTTTTGTTTCTATAGCACTTTTCATAAGCAGATCTCCTTTACAAGGATAACAGTTATTATATTCCGACTTTTTTCAAAAACAAACTGATATAATTTATAAAAAATATCTACGGGGAGAATTATGAATCCATTAGACCTGTATGAAGGAAAAGAAGATTTTCAAAAAAAGTTTGAAAAAACGAAAGAGCAAAAGCTACACGAGATTAAGGAAAGCATAAAGAAGTATCTTCCCCATCCTATGGACAACATGTTAGATACACCGGAAGGGACATATGCACTGATAGCTATGGCCATAGCTATCTTTATTATTTTCCTCAGAGTTGTTGGAATGACCCTCAGACTTGTATCAAAATTAGTGCTTATCCTGTCAATAATGGCTGCTATATACTTTTCTTATCTTTATTTTTCAGGAGCAGGATAAAATACGTAATTCTTGTTTTCCAGTTTATATTTTACTCCATTTATAACAACACTACCCTTATCAAATTTTACCTGATTTACTGCATTATAGTCGTAATTTATCATAAATCTCTTTCTACATCCTCTCTTATCCATAA
>JALSNI010000006.1 GCA_026987075.1 Persephonella sp.
CGTTCCCAGTATAAGGCTGATAAGGGGAACAACTAAAATCACAATCTGAAGAAGGGTAGAAACAACCTTTGCAGGTTCTTTTGCAAAATAAAACAGCGAAGATGTCAGAATAAGGAAAAACAGAAAGTAAAAAACAATCCATTTATTTCTGAACATGTTGTAAAACTCATACTTCAAAAGCTTAAGCATTGTAGCTCTTCTCCATCAGTTTTGCTATTGCCCTTTCAAGATTTTTCTCTCCAGAGTTTCTTATTATCTCTTCAACAGAACCTGTGATATAAATACTTCCTTCAAGCAAAAATACAATCTCGTCTGCAACCTCTTCAACTTCACTCATTATGTGGGAAGTGAGGACTACAAGTCTATTTCTCTCTGACTGTTTTTTTATAAGGTCTTTCAGAAAACTGCTGGATACAGGGTCAAGACCCACTGTGGGTTCATCAAGGAAATATATCTCAGGGTCAAACATAAAGGTTATAAGAGCACTTACTTTCTGCTTTGTTCCTCCTGAAAGGTTTTTTATCTTTTTTTCCATGTAATCAGAAAGCTTAAATCTTTCAATAATCTCTTCTTTTATGTTTGGATTGTAACCTTCTTTTCTAATGTCTGAAAGCATGTTTATCAGCTCTTTTACTGTGAGGTTTTCCGGGAACACAGCAAGCTGAGGCATATATCCTATAAATTTTCTGTAGCTGAAGTCTTTTCTTACATCCTTTCCTTTTACATATATTTCTCCTGATGAAGGAATTACAAGACCAAGGATAGATTTTATCAGTGTTGTTTTTCCTGAGCCGTTTGGTCCCAGTATTGCTGTAACTTTTCCCTTTTGAAGCTCAAGGTTTATTCCTTTTAATACCTCAAACTTTCCAAATCTTTTGTAAAGATTTTTCACTTTGACCATTGGAAAATCCTCATCAGTGGTCTGTTATCAACTAATTCTGAAGGTATAAGCATAGGAAACATCCTCTCTGTCAGGTCAAGGAGATATATAAAAAAGCTACGGGATAAAATTATAGACTGTGGGTAATTTTCTGTAAAATATCCAAACAGAGAAACAGGTCTGTAAGGAACGTCTCCTATACCGTCTCTGTTAAGGTCAAATCCTTTGTAATCACTCCAGTAATTTTCAGTATACTGGTTTGGGTTCTGAAAGCTGTTTGTTACTATGTTAAATGTATTTGATATGAAATTGTTGTGTACGAACAGGTTGTCCTGAGAGTTTGCCCATATTCTTACTGCCCAGCCATTTTCTATAAAGTTATTTTCTTTGAAAACTGTTCTGTTTGTGTTGTCTGCAAATATTCCTGTTGTGTTCTTGTAGAATATGTTGTGATATATATAGCTGTCGTAAATCTCCTTTAAAAGAAGTCCGTAAGAAGAGGGTCCCCAGTTGTGCTCAAATCTGTTCCCAGCCATATACACATGTCGGGTATACATCACAGCAACGCCAGCTCCGTTATATCTGAAAGTGTTGTCTACGTAGTTATCCCTGTCTGAAAACATAAAATGGAGTCCATATCTCAGATTTTTTTCACTGATGTTGCTTATGATTGTGCTGTCCTTCACAAACTCAAAGTATATACCATCTCTGTGATGGGACACGTGATTTCCTTCAACTAACATATTTTTACAGTGCCACAGATGTATAGCATTTCCAAAATTTGTCTCTATCCTTGTCCCAAATGCTGACTTTAGATATTTCATCTTTGCAGGGCCTGTAATTCTGTTGTTTCTTATCACACCGTTTTTAGAGGCAGCAAAGTATATTCCCCAGAAATTGTTTTTCAGGATACAGTTTTCAATAGTGCAGTTTTTTGTTCTGAAAAATTTTATTCCTGCTATATCTTCAATATCGCTTTTACCTGAATTTTGAATAACAAGACCTTTTATATGAACATTGTTTGCCTTTACTGTAATTACTTCGTATTTTTTTTCTCCATCTATTACAGGATAGTCTTCTCCTATTATTGTTACGGATTTTTTTATAAGTATATTACCCTCTCTATACACACCTTTTTTAATGATTATTGTGTCTCCATTTTCTGCCAGAGCTAATGCTTTTTTTATTGATTTGATTTCACAGTCAGGACATACAGTTATAGTTTTTGAAAATGTGTAACCAAATACAAAGAGAAATAAAAAAACTATACGCACACTTTTCATTTTTACATATTCATGTGATGATGCATCATTTTATGTTTTTTTTCTATCCACTCTTTTTTTACTAAATTTAATACCTGCTCCCAGTTTAATACCTCTCCACCATACTGTTTTTTTACTTTTTCAAGTTCCTGTATATTTTTAAAAGCGGATAAATTCATTCCCATTGGGCTTGGGAGATTTCTTGTATGAAGATAGTAGGCTTTTTTTGCTGGTATAAACTGTTTTGTCAGAAAGTCTGGGACCCACAGAGAATGTATCTTATTTTTGTCTTTGTATTCTATGTAGAACGCCGCAAGACATTCAACACTGTCAAACTTATAAGCTTTTCCTGTTTTTAGCAGTAGCTCTGAGCCGTATCTTGGGTCTGTTATCTTCATACGGCAGTATTCGCATTCGTCCTGCCCGTAATTTATAGGAACAGGCTTAACTTCCCTTTCACAGGATACAAGTAAAAGGAATGCTGGAGCCACCAGCATTAATAATATTTTTATTTTTTTTATCATTGTGTCTTTCTTCTCCTGAAGAATTCTATTACTGCTGATATTACACCAAGTGTGCCTGATACTGCAAGAAGGTAAGTTCCTGTTGACGGGAATGCACAGGCTCTAAAGTTCAGTAGATTTTTACATCCAAACATTGGTGGCTGGTATGCCATGCCGGGTATCTTTATTGGTGCATGGGGATTAAGGTTGTGTCCATAATCGTATTCCCACCACCAGAAATCCACCAGCGATGCAATACCTATAATGGTTATCAAGACAGCCCATGCATACAGCAGTTTTGTGTTTCCTGTAACTGCTGTGAGGAAACCTAAAAATATCATAAATCCAAATATTACCGGCAGTATTTTCAGTTCCGGTATTGAATTTGGGTCTATCTTTTTCATTCCTACATAGTGGTTCAGAAGATTGATGTTTCTCAGGTCGTGTGGGGTTCCTCCTGTTATTTTGTTGACCCATATAATCATTTTTAAACCTTCTCTATATTGGGGAGCATAAAGTGTTATCTCCCATAGTGGTTTAAAGTAAATCCCAATCATTATTATAGAAGCGAGGGCTATAAGCCCCCGAGAAATCCAGCTCATTTTTGTCCCTCCTTATTTAACAACATGCATTTCTTCTCCAGTTCCGTACTTAATAGGAACGTTAGCATCTTTAGGAGATACTCTTACGTATCCCTGCATTTCCTGATGCAGTGCTGAACAGAAGTCTGTGCAGTAGAAAGGATAGACGCCAGGTTTTTCAGGTTTCCATTTGAGTGTTAGAGTTTCACCGGGCATGATTAACAGATTTGAGTTTTTAGCTCCAAATACAGCAAATCCGTGAGGGATATCCCAGTCCTGTTCAATATTTGTAACGTGGAAGTAAACAGTATCTCCAACCTTAACACCTTCTATGTTGTCAGGTGTAAAGTGGGACCTGATAGCTGTCATGTAAACATGGACCACATTTCCTTTCCTTACAACCTTTGCTTCTTCTTCAGACCTTGTTACGTATGGATTTTTATTTTTGTCTAACTCAAAAATCTTTATGGATTTTGGTGCCAGTATTTTTGCAGGTATAGCCTGTGCATAGTGGGGTTCACCAAGTTCTGCAACGTCAAGGAGGAATTCAGGTTTTCCACCTGTTACAGAAGATTTCGATATGTCGTAAAGCTGTCCAGCGTGTGGTAGTTCTGCACCTGTTGGTAGGAATACATCTTTTGTAATTTTGTTCATTGGGAGTAGATATTTACCCCATGGTTTTGCAGAGTCTCCACCGGGTATCATAAGGTGTCCAACAGAGTAGTATGTGGGAACCCTTGATACCACTTTACATTTCTTGTAGTCGTATATGACAACATCAGATGATATGAAACAAGATGTGTAAGCATGTCCTTTTCCGTCAAATTCTGTGTGTAGTGGTCCCAGACATGGGTTTGGCAGTTCACAGTGGTTTACTGCTTCGTATTTCAGAACAGGAATACCATCAATTTCACCTGCAAACTGTTTATTTTTAATGGCATTTATCATTTTGTCAAATGAGTGGATTGGAATAACTGTTGCTAACTTTCCACCACCAATGATGTATTTTCCATCTGGAGATACGTCAACACCGTGAGGTGATTTTGGAGTTGGCAGGTAGTATACAACTCCAGGGCATTCTTTTGGAATTATCCACTTAACGGAAGTTTTCCATTCCGTTCTTGCTATTCTATCTGTTTCTGGTCTGTAGTTATGGGCATACTTTGTTTTTACTTCTTTATACTTTCCTTCTGCTATACACTGCTCTGCCCTTTTCCAGTTAACAGCTGCAATGTAGTCTTTATCCTTCATAGAAGCATTTATCTCAAGGAGTGTGTGAGCCTGCTCTGTGTTGTAAGAAGTAAAGAAACACCATCCATAAGAAGGTCCCTTTCCACAATGGGCAAGGTCATAGTCATAACCAGGAACCAGTATCTGGAATGCTATGTCCATTTTTCCCGGCTTGTCAGCTCTTATGAATGTAAGTGTTCCTTTGAAATACTTTTTATACTCTGCTATTGGAACATCTTTTTGGGGAATAGGAATAGAAAATCTTGTTGCAGCTGTTACATATTTTGAATCAGGTGTTATAAATGAAGAAGCGTGATTACCTGCTGAGAAAGGTATTTCTATGATTTCTGTAGTTTCAAATGTTCTTAAGTCAATCCTTGCTACCCTTGGTGTGTTGTTTTCGTTGATAAACAGCCATCTGCCGTCAGGAACACCATTTGTTTGAGACAGCTCTGGGTGGTGTGTGTCTCCCCATGGAATAAATCCATGACTTGTCATAAGCATGGCTTTTGTCTCTTCAGAGTACCCATAACCGTTCATGGGAAACACAGAGAAAACAGGTATAACTCTCAGTAATCTGCCAGAAGGCAGTCCATAAACTCCAACCTGTCCGTTGTATCCCCCTGATAAAAATGCATAAAACTCATCATGTTTACCATGGGGGACGTAAACTTTTTCTGCTGGGCTTTGAGCAAATGAAGGCATTGACACAAGCCCTGCAGCTACCGCTGAAAACAGCGTTAGCTTTAACTTGGCTTTCATAACTCTTCCCTCCTTTTAGTTGGTATCTAATTTAAGAATTAAGTCAACTATTTTTTCTGCCTGTTCTTTGTTTACCCCGTGTTGGGCTGGCATGTATGCCATTTTTATTTTTATCTTGTATTTTTTA
>JALSNI010000007.1 GCA_026987075.1 Persephonella sp.
ATATGTATACAAATATCCCAAAAATGAGCATAAATCTTATTCTGTTTAAAGATTTTCTGAAGTAATATTCTTGATATATATTCTCTAACTCTCTGTGAAAGCAGATTATCTTTTTTTTAACAGATAGTTCATTTTCAGTCAGATACTTGATTTTTTTATTATCAATGGCATCTAAGATTTCTGGATACCACGCATATCCTTTTGAAAAAAGTTTATTGATTTCTCTTTTAAACATAACAGCCTTTCAAATAGTTTTCATAATAAATTTAAAAATTCCTGCTTTATAAACAAGATTTCCTCTGTTATCCTATATGAAGGAAAATGGGAAAACCAAGACTGAAGCATTATCTGATTAATGATAAGCATGAAGACCCGGGAATTGTTATTGAGATAGATTCCCTTGGAGAATATCTGCTCTTTGATATAGGGAACATAAGAAAGTTAGACAGACACCTGATAAAAAAGATAAACAAAATATTTATCACCCACACACATATGGACCACTTTATTGGCTTTGACAGTCTTCTGAGAAACAAGTTAGGCAAAGAGCAGACTGTTGAGATGTTTGGTATCTCTCCCCTTGCTGACAATGTTTACTGTAAATTACAGGGATATACCTGGAACCTGGTGGAGCACGAGCCGAGGCTTGTTTTCAGGCTGACCCAGTATAATGAGGGACTTTTAGAAACATTCCAGTACGACATAAAGAAAAAGTTTGCAAAGGATTTTATATCTGAAAAAAAGGCAGAATCAGACATAATTTACGAAAATCCCTTCTACAGAGTTAGATATGCTGTTCTTGACCACAAAATTCCAGTGATGGGATACAGCTTTGAGTACAAAGATAGATTGCTACTGAAAAAAGACAAGATAAATCAGCTTCCCCTCAAAGGAAGAGAGATAGGAGAGTTTAAACAGTTCTTAGAAGACGAAAACAACATAGGAAAAGAGTTTATCATTGATGGAAAACCCTTTAGATGGGAACAGTTAAGGGAGCAGTTCAGTTACATCCAGAAAGGAATAAAAATTTCTTATATTACAGATGTTGTTTTCTCACAGGAGAATGTGGAAAAAATAATAAACTTAGTAAAAGGTTCAGATGTGCTTTACTGTGAATCTGTTTTCCTGTCAGAAGACAAAGAGCAGGCATCAAAGGTTTACCATCTGACAACTGACCAGACGGCTTTTATTGCAAAAGAGGCAGAGGTAAAAAAACTTGTTGTTTTTCACTTTTCCAGAAGATACGGAAACAACAGAGAAAAGATATTAGAGGAGATAAGACAGCTATTTCCTGAAGTGGAGTAGTTAAATCTTTTCTATTTCCTGTCTTAAATTACGAATATCTTTTCTAATTTTGTCTATTTTATAACGCCTTATAAAGCCAACCAGACAGGCCATTTTCCAGAATCTAAAGTATAAAACACCTATTTTATCCAGCAATGAAGGAATTTTAAAAATATTTGCAACTTTCAAAACCAAAGAAATTACAAGGTAAATAAAAAAATACATTATTGTATAAAATGCCAGAAAGATATATTCTACTCGTGCTGAAGACGGAGTAAAATCCTCAATCGTTAGTAAAATATCTTCCCTGCAAGAATTTATAACAGCAAAACCTAAATAAACGATAAAAGCTGTCAGATACAGTTCAAAACCTTTTATCTCCTGTATATCCTGTTTATCAATGATATCTAATTCATCAAGAAATTCAGACAGTTTGATATATTTTTTGGGACGGCTGTAATACAGCTTCATATTTTCAATCCTTTTTTTGTCGTAAACCATATGTAAGTTAGCTTTTAACCTTTTGGATATTTTTAAAATTGTGGGAAATTTACCAAAACCAAACATAAGAAAAAACAGCCATGAGAGGGGAATAAAAAGCAGAATTAAAAAATCAGTATCTTGGATGTCGTATTTAAAAAAATCCATTACAAAAGTATAAGACAAGCCTGTAATAAACAGACCAACTACAAAATTGGCAAACTCTTTCCACTGGTCTGCCTGTTTCTTTATCTGTTTTATCTTATCGGTTTTCACCTTTAGGGTAGTTTTGAACTTTCTCTATATTCTTTTTTTCCTTCTTTTCACTGGTTTTATCATTCTGAGCAGGTTTTTCTACCTTCACCTTTACACCAATCTGGTGAACAGCTTTCCCACCGTAAGAAAATCCAAAAATAAATAAGCAAAGAACAACAGCCCAGCTTTTCATAAGAATAAAAATAAATAACTCAGATAAAAAAATAAATTCTTTTAAAATTCTGATGATTCAAAGTTTAACTTTACTTTTCAGCTCCTGTGGTATGTGGTCTTTTATCATCTGTATAAAATGCTCTTCGTCAATTATTTCCACTCCTAACTGCTGGGCTTTTCTCAGCTTTGAACCGGGATTTTCTCCAACTACAAGATAAGTTGTTTTCCTGCTTACTGAAGATGTTGCTTTCCCACCAAGTCTCTCTACTATCTCCTGAGCTATCTCCCTTGAACAGCAGTGAAGCGTTCCTGTAAACACAAAGCTTTTTCCATCGAATATATGTTCAATCTTTTCCTCTTTTTCTTTGCATGTTTCAACACCAAGACCTTTGAGTTCCTGTAGCATTTCCAGATTCTGCTCATTGTGGAAAAAGTCGTATATGCTTCTTGCAACCACATAACCAATGTCTGGAAGGTTTTCTAACTGCTCAACAGACCAGTCTTTAAGCTCTTCAACACAGTTTACATGCTCTGAGAGGGTTTTTGCTGTTACCTTTCCTACATATCTTATACCCAGTCCTGTTATCAACCTGTGGATTGGTCTGTGTTTTGATTCTTCAATGGCATTTTTTAGATTTTCCACAGATTTTTCCCCAAATCCTTCCAACTGCTTAATCTTCTCGTACGGCAGTCTGTAAATATCTGGTATAGATTTCAAAAATCCAAGTTCGTAAAACCTCCGTACTATTGCTTCTCCAAGACCTCTAATATCCATAGCATCTTTAGAAGCAAAGTATATAATCCTCTCAACAACCTGAGCAGGACAGTTTATGTTTATACATCTCCATACAGCCTCTCCCGGAGGTTTCACAAGTGGAGAACCACATGAAGGACAGTTTTTTGGAAACTGTATAGGCTTCTCGTCTCCCTTTCTTGCCTCTGTTATTACTTTCACAACATAGGGAATAACATCTCCTGCCCTTTCCACGAGAACAAGGTCTCCAACCCTTATGTCTTTTTCTTTTATAAAGTCTTCATTTATCAGGGAAACAGAAGATACTGTAACACCGCCAATCTCCACAGGCTCTAATTTTGCTACAGGTGTAACAGCTCCTGTTCTTCCAACCTGAAACACAACTTTGATTATTCTTGTTGTTGCCTGCCTTGCTCTAAATTTGAAAGCTATAGCCCATCTTGGATGGTGGGATGTTACTCCCAGCCTGTCGTAAAGGGATATGTCATTTACCTTTACAACCATGCCGTCTATCTCGTAGGGATAGCTGTCTCTCTTTTCCTGCCACTCTTCACAGTACTGGATTACCTCATCTATTCCTCTACACACTTTTATTTCCTTAAATGGAGACCTGAAGCCCAGTTCATAGAGCATTTTTATAGACTGGTGGTGTTTTTTTATCTTTGTTCCTAAAAGATTTTCTCCCTTTTCATCAACAGCATATGTAATCTGATAAACAAAGGCCTCAAGACCTCTTTTTGCTACTTCTTTTGGGTCCTGAAGCCTGAGTGAACCTGCTGCCGCGTTCCTTGGATTGGCAAATGGGGGTAGGCCCTCCTCTAATCTTTCCTGATTTATCTTTTTAAACAAATCTTTTCTTATCAGAACTTCTCCTCTGATTTCTATCGTTTTTATGCCGTAGCTTTTAAAGTCAGCTGATAGGGGAATGGTTTTTATTGTTTTCAGATTTGGCGTGATGTCTTCTCCTACGACCCCGTCTCCTCTCGTTGCCCCTCTGATAAATATGTTGTTTTCGTAAACGAGAGATATTCCAGCTCCATCAAACTTTGGCTCAACTGAATACTCTACAACATCAAGACCTGTTGCTTCCCTTACCCTTCTGTCAAAATCCCTCAGGTCTTCTTCGTTGTAGGAGTTGTCAAGGGATAGCATCGGTGCGAGGTGTTTTACCTGGGGAAACTCTTTTGTAAGTCCTGAGGCAACCCTCTGGGTTGGTGAATCTGGAGTTATAAGCTCAGGAAATTTCTGCTCAATATTTTTTAACAGGTGAAACAGTTTATCGTATTCGTAATCGGAGATAACAGGATTTGCAAGAACGTAATATCTCCAGTCGTGGTATCTTATAACATCTCTCAGCTCTTTGACTATTTTTTCTGCATCGTTTTTTGTTCTTATCTCTTTCAGTGAGATATTTAGAAGCTGGCGTGTTTTTTCTATCAGCTGTTTTTCTTTTTCTGGTGTATACATAATCAGCGCCCCTTAACAATTTCTACTCCGTGGCTGGTTCCAATTCTGTCTGCTCCTGCCTTTATCATTTCGGCAGCCTGTTCAAAAGTTTTTATACCACCTGCAGCCTTTATTTTTATCTTTCCATCTACAAGTTCTTTCCACATTTTAATATCTTCAATTTTTGCTCCTTCTGGTGCAAATCCTGTAGATGTTTTTATATACTCTGCTCCAGAGTCTACAACAATCTCAAGGGCTGTTTTCTTTTCTTCTTCTGTCAGGTATGCCGTTTCCACTATGATTTTGTGGACAACCCCTTGAGTGTAAGAGATTATTGTCTTTAGCTCATTTTCCACAAAGTCGTAATTTCCTGACTTGAAGGCTCCGATGTTCCACACAATGTCCAGTTCATCTGCTCCATCATTAATTGCTGTTGATGCTTCCACAAGCTTTGTCTTTGGAGTATTTGCCCCGAAAGGAAAACCTACAACACTGCAGACCTTTATACCTGTTCCTTTAAGAAGTGTTTTTACATATTTCACATAGAATGGATTCACACACACTGCATAAAAGTTATACTGAACAGCTTCTTTGCACAGTATTTCTATATCTTCGTAAGTGGCGTAAGGTTTCAGGTTTGAATGGTCTATGTATCTATTGATGTTCAAAAATAAATCCATACCAATTCTCTCCATCCTTGTTTATGTCTTTTTTAAAAATCTCTTTTTTAACATGTAGCCTGTGTTTGTGTGCCATATTTGTTATTTCGTCTCTTTCCTTTTCCCCGTAAATTCCCGTTATTATTAAACAGTCTTTAAACAGCTGCACTATTTTATCAAAATGCTCTCTAAATATATCCATCTGGAGGTTTGCTATCACTGTATCAAACCTGTCTTCTACCTGATGGACAGACTTTTTTTCACATTTTATTGAAACTTCGTTTTCCCATGCATTTTCACTACATTCCTTTACCGCTTCTTCCTGAACATCAACAGCATACACATCTGCTCCAAGCTTTGCAGATGCAATTGCAAGAACACCTGAGCCTGTTCCAACATCAAGGACTTTTTTACCTTCCTTCACACATTCTGGTATCAAAGAAAGGGCTATCTGTGTTGTTGGGTGAAGTCCTGTTCCAAATGCCATACCGATTTTAAGTTTTATAGGGATGTAATCTTTATCTTCGTACACTTCCCATTCTGGAATTATTATGAAAGGAGGTGCTGAGACAGGTTTAAAGTTTTCTTTCCACTTTTCTTCCCAGTTTTCTTCTTTTATCTCTTCCTCTAATATTAAACTGCCTCCTCCTAATTCTTCAAATATCTCGTTTATAGCCTCTTTTATCCCTTCATACTCTTCATCTTGAACATATATGGCAAAGTTAACCTCACTTTCGTCCCTGTTTAAAATTTCTATGCCGTATCCGTTAAACTCAATCACAAAGATATCAAAAAGAGGCGCCGGAATAGAAAATATCAGTTTTTTCATCCTTGTTCCTTCTGTAGTGTGAAAATCAGATTTCCGTATGTATCATACTCTATCTTTACTTTGAATTTTTTACCATTTATGTTTCTGTAGGTTTCTATGTAGTTAAAAATCTCAACTTTTCCGTTGCTTTTTATCTTTATTTTTCTTATCTGTTTTGCTTCCTCAACTTTCAGAGAGTATATTACCTTCAGATGTATACCATCCCCGTGCTCAATTTCTTCTATCTTTTCTATTATGGGAAGGGGAGCTGTCTCTATCTTTTCTACCCAGTCTTCATAAAGGTCTTCCTGTTCTACAACAATCTTTAGACCATCTTCTAACTTTTCTGGATTTATAGAGGCAATCTCTTCATCTAATATATTTTTTACAAAGGAGTAAATATCAAGAAAGTTATTCTGAACTTCTTTCAGCAAACCTTCTTCCAAAATTACTCACCTTCCTGCTCTTTTCTGAATTTATTATACATATACTCTTCTATTTTTGTAATTTCTACCTTTGGCACTCTCATTAGAGCATTCTGCTGTTCTTCATAACTTTCTGCATATCTTCTCTTTATCTCCTCCTGTATGTACTCAAGGAGATACTCTATCTGTTTTTGCATCTGGAGCATCTGCTCCCTCATCCTGAGAATTGCATCTACACCTGCTAAATTTACTCCCAGCTCCCTTGTGAGAAACAGTATAAACTCTAACTTTTCTATGTCTTCCTGAGAGTAAAGCCTTGTTTTCCCTTCTGTTCTTGAGGGAGTTAAAAGCCCTTCCCTTTCATACAGCCTCAAAGTCTGGGGATGAATGTTAAACATCCTTGAGACTGCTCCAATCATATATAAAGGTTCTTTTTTGTTTTTCTTTCCCTTTTTCATAGCTCACCACCCCTTTTAAGGTTTTTCAAACCTTGTTGAAGGCTTTGGCAGTTCTTTCTCAAGTTCGTCAACAATCTTTCTTGCTTTTCTGCTGAGCTGTTTTCTTGAAGGAATTTCCACGTTAACCACAACAACAAGGTCTCCGTATCCAGAAGATTTCAGGCGGGGCATTCCTCTTCCATGAATTCTTATCTGCTGTCCGCTCTGGGTCCCTTCTGGAATTTTTATCTTTTCTGTTTTGCCGTCAATGGTTGGTATTTCTAACTCTGTGCCGTTAATTGCCTCAGCAACATTTATGTTAACTTTAACGTAGAGGTTATCCCCTTTCCTTTCATAAAGCCAGTGGGGTTGAACATTTACTATTATCCACAAATCTCCCGGAGGTCCTCCAAATCTTCCGCTGTGTCCTTTTCCCGGAACTCTCAGCTTTGTCCCGTTATCTACACCGGGAGGAATTCTAACCTTTACTGTTTCTGTTTTCATCACAAGGCCACGACCATTACACACATCACAGGGCTCCTGAATGTATCCTGCTCCCTGACACCTTGGACATGTCTGCGTTATATGCATAAAGCCTGAAGAGTATGTTATCTGACCTGTTCCCCTACACTCAGGACATACTGTTGGCTGACTACCTGGTTTTTGGCCTGTCCCTGCACATTTATCGCATATCACATATCTGGGAACATCTATTGTAAGAGTTGTCCCCCTGTATGCATCTTCTAAGGATACTGTCACTGTCTGATATATGTCCTCTCCTTTCTCTGCTGTATATGTTCTCCTCTTTTCCCGCTGTGTTCTTCTCCTGCCTCCGCCGAAAAAGTCTGAGAAGTTAAACAGGTCTTCTAATATATCGTCTATATTCATACCGAAACCTGAAAATCCTTCAAAACCACTTTCTCCTCTTCCTGCTCCGGCTCCTGTAAATGCAGCATGTCCAAACTGGTCATAAAGCTTTCTCTTTTCAGGGTCTGACAGCACCTGATATGCTTCGCTTATCTCTTTAAACTTTTCTTCCGCTTCTTTGTTATTTGGGTTAAGGTCAGGGTGATATTTCCTTGCAAGCCTTCTATAAGCCTTTTTTATTTCATCTGCTGTCGCGTTTCTGCTTACCCCAAGTATCTCGTAATAATCCCTTTTTGCTGCCAACTTCCCCACCTGTTTATTTAATTTTAGTTTAAATATATAACTTTAGTGTAATGTTGTCAAATTTTATACATTATCTATTGAGCCTTACTTCAACACTCAATCTGTGGGCTTCTAAACCTTCTGCTGTAGCAATATCCCTTGCATACTTTTCAACCTTTTCAAATCCTTCCTTTGATACATATATAACAGAAGACCTTTTCACAAAGTCATACACTCCCAGTGGTGAGGAAAATCTGGCAGACCTTCCTGTTGGAAGAACGTGATTGGGGCCTAAAACATAATCACCTAAAGGTTCTGTAGAATACTCCCCAAGGAATATAGCTCCTGCATGTTTTATCCTGTCAAGTAAGCTGAACGGATTATCTGTTATTATCTCAAGATGTTCAGGTGCTATGTAATTTGAAACTTCAGCAGCAGTATTCAGGTCGTCAACAATAAATACATGACCATAGTTATCCAGTGATTTTCTTGCTATACTTTCCCGTGAGAAATTATTCAGCAGTTTCTTATAAAGAATATCTTTTACCTTTTTTGCTATATCTTCTGACGTGGTAACCAGAATAGAAGCAGCAAGCTCGTCATGCTCTGCCTGAGAAAGCAGGTCTGCAGCAACCCACTCTGGATTTGCTGTTTCATCTGCAATAACTAATATCTCTGAAGGACCTGCTATAGAATCTATGTCCACATAGCCGTAAACATTTTTTTTCGCAAGGGCAACATATATGTTTCCGGGGCCTACAATTTTGTCAACCTTCTTAATTGTCTGGGTTCCGTAAGCCATAGCACCTATTGCCTGAGCTCCACCAATCCTGTAAACAGTTTTTATTCCGCATATGTATGCAGCTGCAAGGGTATATACATTTGGATTTGGAGAACAGACGATTATATCTTTTACACCTGCAACAACAGCAGGAACAGCATTCATAATAACAGTGGAAGGATACGCAGCTTTTCCGCCGGGAACGTAGAGACCTGCCCTTTCCATCGGCACAACTTTCTGTCCAAGCATCATACCATCTTCTTCTAAAAAGAAAGAACGCTCAATCTGAGCCTCGTGGAACCTTCTTACCCTTTTGTAAGATACTTCAAGGGCCTTTCTCACGTCTTCTTCTATACTTTCATATGCCTTTTCTATTTCTTCAAAAGGAACAGCAAACTCATCAGGCTTTAGCTTTATTCCGTCAAAACGCTCTGTATATTCAATAACCGCCTCATCTCCCCTTTCCTTCACATTCTTCAGTATCTCCTTTACAGAGTCTTCGTACTGGTCTATTTCCATATCACTCCTTTTTATTAATTTTTCTAAGTCTTCACTTTTTGTATAATCTTTTCCTCGCAGGTCAACAATCTTCATTTTTCTTACCTCTTTTTGAAAATTATGAATGGAAAATATGATAACATTTTTGTTATGAAACATATAAATATCCGTAACTTAAACATTGTTTTTACAGAAAAGTCTGATGGAAATATGAGAGATGCAATTTTAAGAAAGAATTTTATAAAAAAACATAAACTTCCATTCCCTGTTTTGCCTAAACAGATACATTCCTCATTAGTGCTAAACGCTGACAGTCACAGTTTAGAGTGTGATGGGTTGTTTACACAGGAACAAAATAAAGCATTAGGTGTCTTGACTGCAGACTGTATGCCTGTTGTTCTGACAGACTTTTCCTCTCTGTCTGTTATACATGCTGGATGGAGAGGGTTGATAGGTGGAATAATAGAGAACGCTTTGAGAATGTTTGGCAAAAAAGAGATTTTTGCCTTTATTGGACCTTCAGCAAGGAAGTGCTGTTATGAGGTGCAGGAGGGTTTTGCTGAAAATCTTAAAAAGACGGGAGTTTCTGAGAGATTTTTCAGCAGGTTTTCAGACAGAATAACATTTTCACTTCAGGAGCTTGCAGAGGAAAAATTAAAAATTTGTGGTATAAAAGAGATTTATGACATATCTTTGTGTACAATATGTTCTCAAAATTTCTTTTCTTACCGAAATGGAAACTTTGAAGAGAGAATACTGACAATGGCATGGCTGGAGGATTAGATGGGACTGAAAGATTTGTTCAGCAGATTTAAGGGAAGAAAAAAACTACAGGTTGAAAGAGGGGAGTGGCTCAAATGTGAAAAGTGTAAAACACTCCTCTACAGCGAAGACCTGAAAAAAAACATGAAGATATGTCCCCACTGTGGTTATAACTTCCGTATGAATGCAAAAGAAAGGGTTGATATGTTCCTTGATGAGATATACGAATACGACCTTTTCCCCCGTATAAAACCTGTGGATGTGTTAAATTTTAAAGATACAAAAAGATACAAAGACAGGATAAAACAGGCTCAGGAAAAAACAGGGCTAAACGATGCTATCATCATAGCTTACGGCAAAATTTACGACAGGGAAGTTATTCTTGCCCCTATGGATTTTAGGTTTATGGGCGGAAGCATGGGAAGTGTAGTGGGAGCAAAGTTTGTCAGAGGAGCAGAGTTTGCCATTGAGAAAAAGATACCATTTATTACTGTGACAGCCTCTGGCGGTGCAAGAATGCAGGAAAGTATCATATCCCTTATGCAGATGGCTAAAACATCTATAGCTGTGGACAAGATGAACAAAGCAGGAGTGCTTTACATATCCATACTTACAGACCCTACAATGGGCGGTGTATCAGCAAGTTTTGCATTTTTGGGAGATGTGATAATAGCAGAGCCTGAATCCCTTATTGGATTTGCAGGACCAAGGGTTATAGAGCAGACAATAAAACAGCAGCTCCCTGAAGGTTTTCAGCGTTCAGAATTCTTACTTGAAAAGGGACAGATAGATATGGTTATTGACAGAAGAAATCTGAAAAAAACAGTTTACACACTGATAAAGCAGCTAAATGGATAAAAAAGTTCCTGTTATCAGCATAGTTGGTGCCCACAACAGTGGTAAAACTACCTTTATAGAAAAGGTAATCAGGATTCTTTCTAACAGAGGATACTCTGTTGCTGCAATAAAACACGACCCTAAGGGAAAGGCAGTTACAGATACTCCCGGTAAAGACAGTTACAGAATGTTTCATGCAGGAGCAAAACAGGTTGTAGTGGCATCACCTGACAAGATAACATCTTATGTAAGAATTTCAGACTACGACCCATCAGACCTTGTAAAAGAGTATGTTGTGGAAGATATTGACATTATAATAATAGAAGGCTTTAAGAAATACAAAAATACAGACAAATTTGAAGTGATAAGAAAGGAAGAAAAAAGAGACTTGATTATATCTAAAGAAGATGGTCTTGTTGGCGTGATAACAGATTATTACAATTATCCTCTTTCCTTTGATATCAACAGACCTGAAGAGTTTGCAAACTACCTTGAAAAACATTATATAAAAGCCGAAAAATATTTATAATATTAATCCTGCGAGGTTGTAGATGAGGCTGTATGCAATTTTTGCTGGAACTGTTCAGGGTGTAGGCTTTAGATACTTTGTCAGGGATAAGGCTAAAAAGCTTGGAGTAAAGGGATACGTGAGAAATCTACCTGACGGAACTGTTGAGGTTGTAGCAGAAGCAGATGAGGAAACTTTGAAAAAGTTTTTTTCTGAGATAGAAAAAGGTCCACCACTTGCAGAAGTGACAGACATCAGATACCAGTTTGAAGACAAAAATGGGGGTTTTACAGATTTTGAGATTCTTTATTAACAGCTTTATTATCCTTGTCTTTCTAACATTCTCTTTAAGTTTTGGACTAACATACACAGTAAAAAGGGGAGACAGTTTAGGTAAAATAGCTAAAAAGTATAACGTTTCTGTCAAGTCTATCATAAAGGCAAATAATCTGAAAAAGCCTTACATCATAAGGCCGGGACAGAAACTAAAAATACCTGTCAAAAAAACAGCTTCAACCTCTAAAAAGTGTGTCCTGAAGCACAAAGTAAAAAGGGGAGAATCACTGATTAAGATAGCAAAAAAATACAGGGTATGGGTGAAAGACATCAAAAAGCTAAACAATCTAAAGTCAGATAAACTGTATGTGGGACAGGTTCTGTGTATCAAAAAAGGAAAAACCAAAAAAGCTTCCCAAAAAAGCTCTAAAAAAAGTTTTTACATAAAAAAGAAAAAGATTGTTACAAAGAGGATTATTACCTACAGAGTGAAAAAGGGAGACAACCTATCAAAAATAGCAAAAAGATATGGAACAACAGTAAGCAGAATAATAAAGCTAAACAGACTGAAAAAACCTTACATAATCAGGCCGGGACAGAGGTTGAAAATAGAAAAAAGAGAAGTAAGCTACGTGGAAGAAGTTGTAAAGAGGAGAACTGTTCCCTTTGGATTTATATGGCCTGTAAATGGAAAGGTTGTTCAAACATTTGCCAACAATTCAAGGAAAAGACATCTGGGAATAGACATAAAAACAGACTGTCAGAAGCCGATAAAAGCTGCTGAAGATGGAAAAGTTATATATGCAGGAGACAGTATCAAAGCTTACGGTAATCTGATAGTTATCAAACACGCAAAAAGGTTCAACACAGTTTACGGACACGTAGGACAGATTGCTGTAAAAGAGGGACAGACAGTTAAAAAAGGAGAAGTTATCGGTTATGTAGGAAAACTTGGAGAAAACAATGAGTGTGGCTTATATTTTGAAGTAAGGAAAAATGGTTTTCCTTTAGACCCACTGGTATTTCTAAACAAAAATGATTCAAAAAGGGTTAACTGATAGAATATTTATAACATTCACTACATGAGGTTAAAATGGAAGGAAAAAAGTATCAGGAATTTCCAAGGATAAAAAGATTACCTGAATACGTTTTTGCTATTGTTAACGACCTTAAGGCAAGACTGAGGAAAGAAGGTGAGGATATCATAGATTTTGGTATGGGTAATCCTGACCTTAGACCTGCCCAGCACATTATTGACAAACTGTGTGAATCAGCAAGGAAAAAGACAACCCACAGATACTCAATGTCTCAGGGAATACCAAGATTGAGAAAGGCAATAACAGATTTTTACAGAAACAGATTTGGTGTTGAGCTTGACCCAGAAGAGGAAGCTATCGTAACGATAGGTTCTAAGGAAGGTTTATCTCACCTGATGCTTGCAATGCTATCTCCCGGAGACATGGTTTTAGTTCCATCACCAAGGTATCCTATACACTACTATGCTCCTGTTATAGCTGGAGCATCTGTTTTGACAGTTCCCCTTCCCCTTGAAGGCTCTGATGAGGAAAAGCAGGAGCTGTTTTTAAAGAACATTTATGAGTCTTACAAGGACAGTTATCCAGAGCCAAAAGTTCTGATACTGAACTTTCCTAATAATCCAACAACAATGACAGTTGACATTCAGTTTTTTAAGGAGATTGTTAAGTTTGCAAAGGAAAAAGGAATGTGGATTATACATGACTTTGCATATGCTGACCTGTGCTACGATGGTTATAAGGCTCCCAGTATATTGGAAGTAGAAGGAGCAAAAGATATAGCCGTTGAAACCTACTCCCTGACAAAAGGTTTCTCCATGGCAGGATGGAGGGTAGGTTTTGTTTTAGGTAATCCTACTCTGATTTACAACCTGAAAAGACTGAAAAGCTACCTTGATTACGGAACATTCACTCCTATTCAGGTTGCCAGCATAATAGCTCTTGAGAGCGATTACTCTATTGTGGAAGAAGCAAGAGACACATACGGAGAGAGACTGGAAATTTTAGTGGAAGGTCTTAACAAAGCAGGGTGGAAAGTTCAAAAACCTAAAGCAACCATGTTCCTCTGGGCAAAAATTCCTGAAGAGTTCCAGCATTTAGGCTCTATAGAGTTCAGTAAACTTCTTCTTACAGAGGCAAACGTTGCAGTAGCTCCAGGGGTTGGATTTGGTGAACATGGAGAAGGTTATGTTAGATTTGCCGTTGTTGAAAACACAAAGAGAATAAGACAGGCTGTCAGAAACATAAAGAGATTTTTCAAAAAGTATAGACAGCAGGCTGTAGTTAAATGAAAAAACTGTCCATCCTTGAAGTAAAACATCTAAAAAAAAGATACAGAGACAGAACTGTTGTAGACGATGTATCCCTTTACGTTCAGGAAGGGGAGATTATAGGTTTATTGGGACCAAATGGTGCAGGGAAAACAACAACATTCAGAATGCTCCTTGGATTTATAAAACCAGACCAGGGAAACATATTCTTAAATGACGAAGACATAACAGACCTGCCTGTTTATGAAAGGGCACGGAAAGGTATATCCTTTCTCCCTCAGGAATCCTCCATATTCAGAGACCTGACTGTATGGGAAAATATTGTTATGTTTTTAGAGTTTCAGACAGAAGACAAGACAGAGATAAAAGAAAAGGCAAAATCCTTGTTAGATGAGTTTGGTATATATCACCTTAAAGACCAGAAAGCTTCCACACTCTCAGGAGGAGAGCGAAGAAGGCTTGAGATTGCCCGTTCACTAATAATAAATCCTTCATTTCTCCTTCTTGATGAGCCTTTTGCAGGTGTTGACCCTGTATCTGTTCAGGACATAAACCACCTGATAAAAGACCTTATCAAAAGGGATATAGGCATTGTTCTTACAGACCATAATGTGAGGGAGACACTGAAAATAACAGACAGGGCTTACATTCTTGCCCACGGCAGAGTTATAGCAGAGGGAACCCCCGAAGAAATAGTAGAAGACAGAACTGTAAGAAAGATATTCTTAGGAGAAGAGTTTACACTGTCTTAGGGACACTTGAGAATTATAATCTTCCCAGTATATTTTACGTTTAACTGAACCTCTGGTATTTTCTTGAACATTTCCAAAATAAGAACATTTCCTCCAGTTTTTACAGCTTTATTTCTACCAATTATCTCAATCTCCTGGTCAACATGATTTTCGTATATACCTTTTTTTATAGAAGGGGGAATAATAATATCCTTCAGTATAAGTCTGCATCCAAACTGCTTTTCCATTTTAAACAAAACCTTTTCAGCAGGGTTTGTAACCTCGTAAACCTTTATCTTTTCAGCACCGGGAACCAGTTTTACCTCAGGATGATAGGCACAGGATAACTCAAAAATAAAAAATAAAAATATGTAGATAACCCTATACATTATTAACCTCCACCCCTAATTTTTTAAATATAGCTGATTATAGTATAGTATTTTTTATAATTTTTATGATTTTTGTAATAAATAAAAAATCTCAGATAATGCGATATTAGATTTCCTCTTCTTTATGGTATTCAAAGATTACCTCTATAATGAGCATAATTATAGAGATAACGTTTGCCACTGCTGCACCAATTGCAAGTCCAATTGCAAGGGGAACGTGGGTTTCCATAAAGTAAAGAATTGTTGCAGGTATGAGGTGGAGGTCAGCAACAAGGGCAGTTGCTAAAAGCTCTGCGGCAAGTATCTTTTTTGCACCAAATTTCAGAACAGTTGCAAGGAGATTTACACCTATTGCTATGACAAGCTGATAAGGGTCGTGACTGAATATAAAACCTACGTTACTGGTAAGAGCCAAAAATATAAAAAAGTCTGACCATACTTTTCCCCAGTTAATCATGTTGCTTCAACCTCTTCTATTTTGTGATGTTCAAAAAACTCTTCTGCCCTTCTTAATGCTTTAGGATGTCCTAAAATAATTAAAGAATCTCCTTTTTTTATTTCTGTTTCTCCAGAGGGAGCTATCTTCATTTTACCGTCAGCCCTTATAATAGCTACAACTGTTGCACCTGTTTCCTGCCTCATGTTTATTTCTTTTAATTTCTTACCTACAAGGTCTGAATTTTCTCCTACATTGATTTCTATTATATCAATGTCTGTTCTTTCACCATAAGCAATCTTCTCTAAAAATCCAGACAGCACAGGAGATGGAGGATGTAAAACAAAAGAAGTCATTCTCCTACCAACTGAAATGTCTGGAACAATAACCTCGTTTGCTCCAAGGAGTTTCATCTTTTCGGCTGCACCTTCTGTGGTTGCTGTGGCAAAAACCATAAAACTGTCTTTATCAGGTCTTATAAGTCTTGCAGTTACTATAACAGACAAATCCTGTGTATTTTCTTCAAATGCTGTAATAACTCCCTTTGCCTGTTCTATTCCTACTCCAAGGAGAACGCTCCTTTTATGGGGTTCATCTATAACGTAATACTCAACTCCAAATTCTCTGATTTCTTTTTCTAATGAAGCATCAGGCTCTATGAGGACAAACTTTATGCCCCTTCTTTTTAGGTTCTTCATCAGTTCTTTTGTTATACCGTTAAATCTACATATGATGTAATGACCTTTCAGCTTCTCCATGGCTTTATACATCCTCCAGTATCGGTATATTTCGTCTATATTACTGTTCATAAATACATTAACTGTTGTGACAAGACCATACATATAAACAAAAGGTATAGCCACAATAATAAATACAGTGGCAAAAAATCTGTTAACCATCAGATGAGAAGGGTCTGTTTGATAGCCTTCTGTGTATCCAACTGTAGAAAAAGTAATTACAGTATGAAAGAAATAGTTAAGAACACTTTCTCCATCGCTTTTGTTGTTAATTATCATTAATATGAGGACTCCTAAAGTAGTAAAAAATATAACTGTCATCAAAGGATATCTAAGCTGGAACAAGATGTTGTAAAACTTTTCCTCATATATAGCTCTGTAATTTTTCGGTCTTACGTTGCCGTAATGTTTCTGTTTTTTCTTCCTTGTCAACTTTTTACCTAATAATCTCTTAGTAATCTTTCTAAACGGCTTTCTCTATCTAACATCCTTTTTACGTATTTACCTAAAATATCAAACTCTATATTAACAAAATCTCCCCCTTTACGAAATTTTAGATTTGTATGCTCTATTGTATGGGGGATAACATTTATAGAAAGTTTATTTCCCATTATGCTGTTAATCGTAAGGCTGATGCCATCTATAGCTATTGAGCCCTTTTCTACGACAAACTCAGTATAAACCTCAGGGAATGAAATAACAAATTCAGTATGTTCTCCCCTCGGGATAATCCTCTCAACTTTGCCCACTGTATCAACATGCCCCTGAACGATATGTCCGCCAAGTCTATCTGAAACCTTTAAAGCCCTTTCCAAATTAACCTTGTCCCCTACAGCTAAAAATTTCAGATTAGACCTGTCTAAACTTTCCTGTGAAACGTCAAAAAATATAGTATCTCCCTCTACTGCTGTTACCGTTAGACAGACACCGTTTACAGAAATGCTGTCCCCTATTGATATATCCTCAATAACTACTCTTCCAGTTACCCTAATCTCCTTTCCATTGGGCACAGCTTTCACATATTTCACTGTTCCTACTTCTTCTATCAGTCCTGTAAACATCTCTTACCTCTTGTAAATCTGATTATACACTTTCAGATTAAGATATACATACTTAACATAATACCTTGTTTCTCTGTAAGGTATCATCTCAATAAATTCTTCTATATTTTTTATTCTGTTTTGCTTCAAAACTTTGTTTATACACCCGGGACCACAGTTATAAGCACCAAAGGTATAAAAAAGATTTCCGTTAAACTTTTTCAGCAGATAGTTTATGTACCACTTTCCAAACTGGATATTTTTCTCAATACTAAACAGGTCTGTTATGTCAAAATCCCCACATCCTATCTTATTGGCTATCCATCTGCCGGTAGGAGGTATAATCTGCATCAGTCCAACAGCATTAGACGGAGAAACTGCATATGGGTCAAAGAAGCTCTCCCTTCTCATCACTGCGTAAATAATGTTTTCAGTGGCTAAATCTTTAAACGGTTTAGGATAAGAAAGTGTAGACGCTACCTTTTTTGAAGAAAAGTATTTTGCTGTCAGCTCTGGCATAACTGACATTACCTGTCTTATCTTTCCCCTTTTTACAGCATATTTTCCCTCTGTGTATGCATACCTGTAATCTATCTTTTTCAGCATTTTTATCATTTCTGATACTTTATCTTTTTCATAAGGGTCTTCCTCCTTTTTCACAAATACAGCTAATTTTCCTAACTTTTCCCTCGCCCTTACAGGATAAAAGCTGTTTTCTTTTATTGATGCTGCTCTTTTCAGATAGTAAAGGGCTTTTTTCCTGTCAAACTGTTTATAACTCAGGTAAAGCCAGTAATAAATCCTGCCTTTATCTGTAAAAAGTCTGATGTTCTTCTCAAGAAAAACCGCTGCCTTTTTAAATTTTTTCTGCGTGTAGTTATAAAGAAATTCATACCATACTCTATCTGAGTAATAGGGTGAGTTTTTCGGTATAAATAGGGAGTAATAATGGAAATCTTCTGTCTTTTTCAGATAAAAAGCCCTTTTCATCATAAAGTGGGCAGCTGCAGTAAGTTTTTTACTTCCTGTTTCTTTAACTATCTGAAATAGGGCAGACTGGAGCTTATAAAGCGGGTTTAGTCTCAAAATAGTGTAGGCAGTATCTCCCTGTTTTTTCTTAGAAACCTTCATTAAGTAATAAAACGCTCTGTCAAAATCTCTCAGATTTGCGTATATGACGCTAAGATACACGTATTTTTCCTGATCACTTTTTATGTGTTTTACAACCTTTAGGGCTTTTTTAAACATCCTTTTTCTTATGAGAGTATCAGTAGCTTTGAATATCTCTTTTTTAGAAAGCTTCTCTATATTTTCCATAAGAACAGGAAAACCATAATATCTGTCAAAGCAAAAATCAATCACAAATCTTTTTAGTAGCTGAGTATATTGTCTGTGTCCTGTTTTTTTGTAAATCTGGAGCTTCAGATAGTGATAAAAAGGTCTGTCATCTGTGAAGAGGGCTGTTTCATCAACATTATTTATATGTTTTAATGCTTTGTGTAAATCTGAAAATCTGTAAACAGATGCAAGAAACAGATTTATGTAGCTATACACAGCTGTATCCTTGAGCTTTCTCAAATCTATTTGTGAAACTGTCCCTTTTATCTGGTACTTAGAAATCATCTTGAAATAAACAGCATATGGATAAAGGGGGCTGTTTTCTTTTACTCTGTCAAAACATCTGTATGCTGATAGAAACTGCTCCTGCTTAAAAAATCTATAACATTCCTGAAAACCAAATGATAGATAAAAAAGTGATAGAAATACTACTAAAAATCTGTTCATCTTATCTTCAGGTCAATAATAAATCTTGTTCCTTTTCCTTCTTCTGTTTCCATACTTACAGCTCCGCTGTGGCTGAAAACTATTTTATAAACCATAGGCAGTCCTAATCCTGTTCCCTTTGTCTTTGTCGTAAAAAATGGCTGAAATATTTTATCCCTGTTTTCCTTAGAAATTCCAGTTCCATTATCTTCAACTATAAGTCTTCCTATAGAGCTCTCCCTTGTTTTGATGTATCTTGTTTCCACTTTTATGTATTTATCCTTTTCGTCTTTTTCCCTTAAAGCATCAATACTATTTAAAACAAGGTTAAATATTACCTGCTTCATAAGATTTTTATCAAACATAAATGGAGGAAGTTCTTCATCAAAGTGTAAAATAAGTTTTATGTTCTCATCTTCCATATCTGGTTTTAAAAGCATAACAGCTTTTTCCACCTCTCTGTTAAAATCTCCTATCTCAAACTTCGGCTCTATAAGTTTTGAAAAGTTAAGGAATGAGACAGTCATCCTGTTCAGTCTGTTTACCTCATCTGTTATAACACCTGAAAATTCCTTTACAAGCTCATTATCAATGTTTT
>JALSNI010000008.1 GCA_026987075.1 Persephonella sp.
AATGTTTAGCTGACCCTTTAGAGCCTGTATTGTTTTTTCCAAGAGTGTTGTTTTTCCTGAGCCGGGAGAGCTCATAAGATTAACAGCTAATATTCCGTGCTCATCAAAATGTTTTCTGTTGCTCTCTGCCTGCTTATCGTTAGCATCAAGTATCTTTGTTATCACTTCTACTGTTTTCTTATCCTCTAATGTTGGATTGGAATGATGGTGGTGATGATGGTCGTGAGCATCTGTTATGGAACATCCACAGTCTTTACACATATCTCTCCTCCAATGAATAGTTATTCATTAATATAAGGATCTATGCTTTATATTTCCACTTTTGCTGTTTTTGTCAGCTTTGCAAACTTCACACCTTTTAGACCACCAATCTGTATGGCTATATTCTGAATTTCTGAAGGTTTTCCCCTTATTATGATCGTTTCAAGACAGTTGTGGTGGTCAAGGTGAACGTGTGTGGTGCACATAATGTTTACATATTTAGAGTGCTGTATATCAATCATCTTCTGCGTCAGCTCCCTCTGGTGGTGGTCGTATATTACAGTAAGAACTCCAATAACCTCATCGTCTGACTGCCACCTATCCTCCACAATCATCTCCCTTATAATGTCTCTGATAAACTCAGAGCGGGAGGAGTATCCCTTTTTTATAACCTTTTCATCAAGCTCTTTAAGGAGTTCTTCTGTTATTGTGATGCTAAATCTCACTAACTTTTCCTTCACCTTTCCCTCTCTAATCAAAAAATAGATGGGTATGGTAGTGGGAGTGTTCTACTTTTCCGTGTCTGTGTTTATGGATGTGAATAAGATTTGCCTCAATCAGTTTATCTCTGTCTTTTAAGAATTTTTTCAGACAACCGTCGTATATAACAGTATGATTTTCTGACAGCACAATTCCCCGCTCTCCCATCTCTAAGGCAAGACCTAAGTTGTGGGTTGTAGTGATAACTGTCTTATCAAGCTCGTATAAGAAATCTATAAACCATCCTGTTGAGCGGGGGTCAAGATTAGAGGTAGGTTCATCTAAAAGCAAAACTTTAGGTTCAAGAACAAGAAGAGAAGCAAGGCAAACCTTCTGTTTTTCACCGCCACTGAGATTAAAGGGAGGCCTGTCTAAATGTCTATATATTCCCATTTTGTCTGCCCAGTATCTTACCTTTTCGTCTATAACTTTTTTATCCTCTCCAAGCTGTCTTAGACCAAATGCTATCTCATCGTAAACTGTTGGATTAAAAAGCATACTGTCTGGACTTTGGAATAGAAGAACAACTTCCTTTCTAAACTTTTTATTAAACGCTCTATCCTTTAATTTTTTTTCTGTAATTCTTTCTCCCTTATAAAGATACTCCCCTTCAGAAGGGAAAATCAGACCGTTTAATACTTTTAAAAGTGTAGATTTTCCAGAGCCATTAACCCCTAAAATAACTACCTTTTCACCTTTCTTTACCTGAAAAGACACATCCCTTAAAACAGTAGCAGTTTCATAGCTGTACTTCACATTTTTTATACTGATAATCTCTTTATTCATCTGTATAAAAACCTCTTGATTTCATAGCCATGTTTATCTCCTTAGAACGGTCTAAAGAGCTTTTCATAAAAAATTCCACAATCCTTTTAAAAAAATTATACCTGTCTGAAAAATCTGGTTTCAGGATAGTTCTGCTCTTTAGTGCAAAACGAAAATCTGTAAGATATTTCTGGAAAGTCAAAATCTGACTGTAAGACAGAACAATAATAAACATCAGGTTTTCAGAAAAACTGAAAAGCTTAAACAGATTCACCCTTTTTATAAAAAGAAATGTCATAAAGGTTATGCCAAACACTCTCACATTTACAAGTGTTATATACTGCCAGTCAAAACCGTTAATAAATACATAAGAAGCAGTCACAACACTACTGAAAATAGTTATGGAGAATAATGTTTTTTTTACTATTGGAATAAACTCTTTTCCTGACAGCACAAAAAGGAAAAAAATCAGCAGAATATACAGATATATGTTATGAAAAAATGTAAAAGTAAAAATGCCACAAATATAAAGCAGTCCCTTAATCTTTTCCATCATAAATCCTTCTGTATATATTCCAGCCAACTACTGTTAATATGCCTTCTCCTATTCCAATAAAAAGGTGCGGGACAAGAACAGCAGGAACGGTAATACTAAGGTCAAAAGGGAAAAACAGAGGGTTACCGTCTTTATTGTGAGCAATATAAGGCTGAATGCCCAGGACAACTGCTGTGAAAAATGCAGAAATCAGTAGCCCCATATAGCCAGCAAGAAACAGTGCAAATGTGTTATTGATTTTTCTCAAAAATCTGTAGACATAATAAGATGTGATGCCACCTACAAAACCCATTATCACAGCATTAACAGGAAATGTTGTAATTCCTCCATCTCCAAACATAACAGCCTGAAGAAAAAACACAACAGACAGGACTATAAATGCAGTCCAGTATCCAAATATCACAGACAGAAGACCAATCCCTACAGCATGACCGGAGGAACCTCCGGGAATAGGAACCATAATAAGAGAGATAACAAAGGAAAAGGCAGCCATAACGCTAAGGAAGGGAACTGTTTTATCTTCAAGCTCTTTTTTCATCTTTTTTATCCCGTAAATCCACAGTCCAGAAGCTATAACATAAGCTGGTATGTATGTTTTTGGTGATAAAAAACCGTCAGGAATATGCATCACTTACTCCTCAAAACAGAGCAGAAAATGTAAATATCAGTCTGTAATTTTCCTTACCTTCACTTCCCTGCTGCTGACTTTCTTCGTTAAGGTCAGTCCAGTGGGGTATTTTTATGCCAAAACCTGCACTGACTGTTTTGTAGTACAGTCTAAACCCATACAGCCCATAAAGGATTTTTCCACCTGTTGCATTCAGCCCAACTCCGTTTTCTTTATCCCTTCCAAGATTGAGAAAGTTAGCCTCAAGACTAAGGTCTATTCGGAGTTTGTCTTTATAATCTGTAATCAGCCGATAAGCAAAAGCTGTATTAAAACGAAACTCGTCACCAAACTGGTACTCTGTCCCGTCAGCATAACGGTATTTAAAAAATTTCAGATAGTTAGTATCTGCGACAAATGTCAGTTTTTCTGTCAGCTGTTTTGTCGCTGTTGCTCCAACAGTAACTGTAGGTTTTCCAAAACCAAGGGACATTCCCGGGTCTATGTTGCCGTCCTTATCTCTGATGTTAGGGTCTCCTGTTGGAACAGTAAAACCTCCGTAAACAGTAAAATGCCAGTCCATCAGGTCGTCAAGACTTTCTCTCTCTGGAATGAGCATAAAACCTTCATCGTACTTAAACCCCAAAACACCCATAAAAGATATATCTGCAAAACCTGAACTGTTAAATGAGTTATCCTCTAACTTTTTTGTGTAGTAGGGAACAAACATATAAACAGAAAGATAAGGCTTTATTCCATAACCAATGCCGTAAATCCAGAAAATATATTTATCTGTCTCATCGTCTCTCTGGAGCGTGTATTTTTTGAAATCTGCGTAATCTAACTTCAGATAAGCCAGGAATTTTCCTTCTGGAAGGGTTAGAGAAGAAGATGTTTCAAGGGGAGAGCCGGGACCTTCTAATCCTGCAACCCCTAAAGAAGCAACTCCGTGGTGGGCATATACATGTCCAGATAAAAGACAGGCAGTAACCAGACAGACAGCTTTTTTCATCTTTTCCTCCTGAGAAGTATTCCTATAAGGAAAAATAAACCTCCTGTAATAACTGCTCCTGCGACTATCCTGGCAAATCTGTCAGACGAATTTTCCCTTTTATTTTCCAGATCTTTTATATCTATTCTTTTTACAAACCCATGACCATCAGATGAAAATGCCTTTACTATCCATACACCTTTTTTATCAGGAAGAAAAATAATTCTGCCGTTTCTGTCTGTTCTTCCTTTTGCAAAGGGTATTTTGCTGTTATCTGGTGAGTATACTTCGTAACTTTCGTAAGAAAATGGCATTCCGTCTGGGTATCTTGCTTCAACAACAACAGCTGTCTCTTTTTTAACCTGTGTTATCACTTCGTGGGCTATAGAAGATGAAAAAATCAGAAGAAACACAACAAACCACAACCTTATCTCACCTCAAAGTTCAGCGTTGTTGTGTAAATGATGTAATCTGCTTTTTTAGTGTTTACCTTTTTTCTGAATGTTGCTTCAATATGCTGAAGACCTTTATGCCTTACCCTTATGTTAATCCTTCCATCTTTATCTGTCAGACCAAGAACTTTACCATCGTATGCAACAGGAACGTCAGAAACAGGTTTGCCGTTAAAAAACAGCTTCAGCCTCAGTTTCTCTCCCACTTTTGCCTTTAATGGATTTTTTAACGACCATATGTACAGACCGTCAGATAGGGGGATATTTTTGTTCCATCTGTTTATGTATATTACAGACTCATACGAGTACCAGCTAAATATAGGAGATTTAGCAGAGCTTTTGTCTGTGTTTACTGTTCCATTTACTGTTTTTGTCCAGTATCCTGTGGAAAAATCTATCTGTATAACATCACACTTTTGTGTTACTGTTAGAGGATAGGAAAACTCAGTATGAAGTATCTCCTGTGAGCCGTCTTTTATACATACAATCCTTTTAATGTTTTCAGCTGAGTATTTTATAAATTTTTTTTCTTCCTCTGCAGCCTTTCTGTGTCCGTAATGCAGAACAAACCCTGACTGCCCTTTTTCTATCCAGAGCTGATGGGCAGAAGAAAAGTAAAATAAGGTTAGAAAAAACAGCAGTAATCTTCCCATGGCCACTCCAGTGTTACGAATTTTATAAAAATAATACTAATGAATATTTATTCATAAGTCAAGGACAGGATAATAGGATACAATAAAATAAAAAACACGGAGATGCCTTTGGTCTGGAAAGGTCTATTTGTTTTTATCGTTTCCCTGATTATATTCTCTGCCAACATCGGCGGATTGTCCATATACTCCCTTGATGAGGCAAAAAATGCTGAATGTGCAAGGGAGATGTTAGAAAGAAAAGACTTTGTTGTTCCTACGTTTAATTACCAGCTGAGAACAGATAAACCTCCCCTTCATTACTACTTCATGATGCTGTCTTACTCTATCTTTGGTGTAAACGAGTTTTCTGCCCGTTTTTTTTCTGCTGTGTTTGGTGCTTTAACAGTGCTGATAACATTCATTTTTGCTTACAGATATTTTGGTGAAAAGGTGGCATTTCTTTCTTTTATAGTCCTTATATC
>JALSNI010000009.1 GCA_026987075.1 Persephonella sp.
CTTAACCTTTTTGTAAGAATACAGTCTGGGAAAATACTTTTTCATCAGTGTGTCCCTTGACAGATTTACTGTTTCACTGGGGGTAACATCCTCCAACTCAAAATCTCTTTCAGGAACATTCAGAAGTGTCCTTAATGCTTCCTTTAAACTGTTTATCCCATTTTTCAGTGCTTCTATGGTGCTTTCTACACTTTTCAGGGAGTATTCAACTTTTAGAAGGTCAACTTCAGGTTTTTTACCGTTTTTTACAGAAAGGGATACATTTTTGTAAAGCTGATTAAGAGCCTGTCTGTATTTTTCCATTGCTTTTTTCTGTTTTTTCAGGGTAAGTATCTTCAGATATACTGAGCGAACATTAAATGCAAGCTGATTTTTTGTAATATTCAGGTTTATCTCAGAAAGTTTACCTTTGAGTTTTGATATCTCAACACTTTTTTCTATCTCAAATCCTGTAAATAACGGCAGGTCGTATCTTATTCCAGGAATCGTTATGTTTTTTGCACCTGCTATTCCTGATATTTTTGAAGGGGACAGAGGGGGAGATATAGGATAAACCAGTCTCGGAATATTGTAATGTGTATAATCTGCAAATATCTCCAACCTGCCAAACCTTTTTGAACGGGACTCCTTTAACTCTTCTTCTGATATCCTCTGCTGAATGTATCCTTCTTTTACTGATGGGTTGTTTTTTATGGCAGTGTTCACAGCCTCCTCTATTGTTAAACCATATGAAAAGTAAAAAAAGATAAGCAGTCCTGCCGTAATTCTTCTCATACTTCACCTTTGTTATAAGTTAATAACTTAACTACATTTAAATTATATTTTATGCAGTAATTTTGCAACACTTTTAATTTAGAAAATCTCAAGCAAAATAAGAGCAACAAAACTTCCCAGAGAAGTAAAAGTAAGACTAAAATGGATAGAGTATTACAACAAAACACAAAACATATCTAAAACCTGCAGATACTTTGGAATATCCAGAACAACATTCTACAAATGGACGGAATAAAGGACAGACTACCTGTTGATATATGGATAAAGGGATGTCCCCCTGAACCAGTAGATATAATATCTGGACTGCTTAAGTTCATGGAAAGTCTACGATAAATCTTCAGACATCCTGAGGTTAATAGCCTCAATTATATGTTTTAGCCTGACCTTTTCTGAGCCCTCAAGGTCTGCCACTGTTCTGCTCACCTTAAGAATCCTGTGGTATCCCCTTGCTGTAAAACCGTATTTTTTAGCAGCCACATTAAGAGCGTTTTCAGCAGAAGCTTCTAACTCTACAAACCTTTCAATCAGTGAGGGAGTCATCTCACTGTTAAAGTTTATGGGATATTCTATGAATCTCTTTTTCTGTATCTCATACGCCTTTAATACTCTCTCTCTGATGCTTTCAGACTTTTCTCCCTCAGACATTTTAGATAGCTCCTCTGGAGGAACACTGCTGACGTAACAGACCATATCTATCCTGTCTAATATAGGTCCAGAGAGTTTTCCCTTATATCTTTTTATCTCTACAGGGGAACATCTGCATTCCTTTAGAGTATCATTTTTGTATCCGCAGGGACATGGATTGGCAGCAGCTACAAGCTGAAATTTTGCAGGAAATACATATCTACCTGTAGCCCTTGATATAACTACTTTTCTGTCTTCCATCGGCTGTCTGAGAACCTCAAGGGCTGACCTTTTAAACTCAGGAAATTCATCAAGAAACAGCACACCATTGTGAGCAAGGGATACCTCTCCCGGTTTTGGAACAGACCCTCCACCAATAAGGGCTACATCTGAGAGGGTATGATGGGGATTTCTGAAAGGTCTGTTTCTAACAATCTCTTCCTTCAGAATACCTGCCACACTGTGGATTTTTGTTGTTTCTATCGCCTCTTCTAAACTCATAGGAGGCAGGATTGAAGGAAAAGCCTTTGCCATCATAGATTTTCCAGAACCAGGAGAACCAACCATCATAATGTTGTGAAATCCTGCAGCAGCTATCTCTAAAGCTCTTTTTACAGAATACTGTCCTTTAATTTCAGAAAAATCTGGATATATACTGTAATTGTTAAATACTGTGTTTATGCTACTTTTAACAGGTTTTACATCTCTGTCCTCTAAGAAAAAATCAATGATATCTTTAAGGGAAGAAAATCCATAGACGCTTATTCCATTAATTAATGATGCCTCTCCGCTGTTTTCCTGTGGAATAATCAGGTTTTTTATTCCCTTTCCCTTCAGTCCATAAGCAATCGGGAGGGCTCCTTTTATTCTTCTCAAACTTCCGTCAAGGGCAAGTTCACCTACAAAGGCAAAATCTTTTACCCTTTCATAGGGAATCATTCCACTACAGCTGAGTATTCCCACAGCAACAGGCAGGTCGTAAAGGGTCCCCTGCTTTGGGATGTCTGCAGGGGCAAGATTTACTGTTATTTTCCTTAGGGGGAAGGAAAATCCACTGTTTACTATTGCTGACTTTACCCTTTCTCTGCTTTCCTTTACAGCAGTATCTGGAAGTCCAACAGTTATAAACTGGGGAAGACCCTGTGATATGTTAACTTCAATGTCAACTACATAACCGTCTATACCCCACACTCCACCACTTTTTATGACAGAGAGCATCCCCCTCCCTCCAGAATTTTAGTAGGATGCTGATGGTGTTAAATCTGTTTTCCCTTTCTGTCCGTCCCACTTTCCAGAATCCATACCGTTAGAAAACATCCACGTTCCTTCCATTGTATTTCCTTTTACTGTTCCAGAAAATGTTACAGCAATACCACCACCTCCCATTGGCATAGGAGAAGCCATAACCCAGCCTATCTCTATCTTATTTCCTTCAAGGTTTATCTTGATTGGTATATTTTTACCGGGATAGGTGCCTGTTGTATTCAGTCTTCCTCCATAACTTCCGTCTGGATTTTTCCATATCACCCATGCCCATTCACCAGAGCCAACGTGACCATAATATCTGCCGTGCCATGCCCCTTCAATACTTAGTTTTTTTGGGGCTATCCTGTAGATTTTCACGTTGTCTATGACAGGAGTGTAATTGGCATGAATACATATTATCCCTTCCCTGTTCATAGATGGGTCGTTGTCTGTTATATCAATTATTACATTGTTTCTGTTTGCATAGGCTTTTATGTTGTTTTCATTTACTACTAATCTAAGGTGACTCCATCCATTTGAGGTTCTAAAATTTCCCTTGTTCTCTGCTATCTTAACCTTCATATCCCCTGCCATTTTGTAAAGGGCAAGTTTTTCAGCGTGGTAATTAAGGGCATATCCTGAAAAGGGATTTTTCTGAACTCTAAATCTGATGTCAAAGTTTGTATGGACGTTATCCACTATCTTTATAAAATCCAGCTCCAGTATAAAATTTTTCAAATTCAGCCCAGAAATACATACATCACCACCATTTTTAAAGTTTGCAGCTTTCCCTATCTGTCCGTTAACCTGAACAACCTGTTTTACGGAAACCCTGTCATTTCCTTCCCATCTGCCAAAAGGGGCAGACTGTCCTATCCCATACTTTTCAAATGTCTCAAAAAAAATCAGATTTCCCTTTTCTTCCGGTGAAGGAGCTGTTGTAACCAGAGGAGCAGATGCTTTCTGTGTGGTAGCTACCTTTTTTTTCTGACCTGTTGCCTTGCCTCCTTTGTATCTGTAGTAGCTTTCTGGAACATACTTTTCAATAGCTTTTACTGCGTTGTCTATCAGAACCATAACAGCCTTTTCCATTGGTGTATTCCTGTAAACTTCTAATCCGCCACCTAATGGTATTGTTCCCAGCAGTCCTCCACCAAGTCCTCCAACATTAAAGCTTGAAGCCTTTCCTTCAACTCTTGTAGAGTTTATGATTCTACCTGTTCTAACATCAATAAATCTGAGAGTCATGGCTATGTATGCTTCTTCTTTACCTAACTTTATACCGCCAAGAAGAGGAACTTTAGGTATAAGACCTCCTATCCCTCCTTTTATACCTCCTGCATTTGGCTCAAAGGCAACAATAGAGCCAACAACTAATATATCTGCACCTTCCATCAAGCCCACTTCTGGAGCTTTCCCTTCCTGAACAAGACCTGACTGTCCCAGTTCAAGCTCTTTTTTAATTTCCTCTAATCCTTCTCCCCTTTCAAGAACAATAAATTTGTTTGTTCTAACCAGTGCATCAACAAGCATATCCCTGATACCTGAGCCTATTCGTCCTCCGCATTTTGCAGCTTTACACTTGAAGCTTGCCACTGCTATTCTTGCTTTAGGCCCTTCATACTTTACAGCTTCATTCATATTTTTTTCTGTTGTCTGAACAGATGTTGTTGTAACTCCTGCTCCACATCCATAGAGGTAAAAGGCAATACCAATAAGAAACAGGTAAAGAATTCCTTGCCGCTTAATTCTCATCTCTCTCCTCCTTTATTTTCTCCACTATTAATTTAAATATCCATACAACTACCAGCAACAGATTGTGATTTTAGTCTTAAAAAGTTTTTTTAAACAGAAATAAAATTTAGAAAAAAGGAGTTAAAAATGCCAAATAGACTGATAAATGAAAAAAGTCCTTATCTGAGGCAACACGCTTACAATCCAGTAGACTGGTATCCATGGTCTAAAGAAGCCTTTGAAAAAGCCAAAAGGGAAGATAAACCTGTTTTCCTGTCTATAGGATACTCAACCTGCCACTGGTGTCACGTGATGGAAAAAGAGTCTTTTGAGGACGAAGAGATAGCAGAGATACTGAATAAACATTTTGTTTCCATAAAAGTTGACAGGGAAGAAAGACCTGATATTGACAGCATTTATATGAATGTGTGCATGATGATGACAGGAAGGGGAGGATGGCCTCTCACTGTTTTCCTGACGCCAGATAAAAAACCATTTTACGCTGGAACATATTTTCCTAAGGAAAGTAGCTACACACGAATAGGTCTGAAAGACCTGCTTATAAATATTGCGGAGCTGTGGCAGAAAGACAGGGAAAAACTGATAAACAGAGCAGACCAGATAATACATCACCTTCAGGATTACGGTAGAGTAACAGAAGGAAAAATAAATCCAAATATTGAGCATATGCTGTATGAAAAATTGAAAGATATGTTTGACCCTTACTATGGAGGATTTGGAAGAAAACCAAAGTTCCCTGTTCCCCACAATCTGCTGTTTTTAAACCGTTATTATTACAAAAATAAAAAGCAAAATGCCGTAGAGATGGTTAAACACACATTAAAAAATATGAGGCTCGGTGGCATATACGACCACATAGGCTTTGGTTTTCATAGATACTCAACAGATGAGAGATGGTTTCTTCCCCATTTTGAAAAGATGCTTTACGACCAGGGAATGCTCCTGATGGCATATACAGAAGGATACCTGTTGACAACAGAAGAGTTGTTTAGAGAGACAGTAGATGAGATATTTCAGTATCTAACAAGAGAGATGCTTTCCTTAGAAGGAGGTTTTTACTCTGCTGAAGATGCTGACAGTGAAGGGGAAGAAGGGAAATTTTATGTGTGGGGTTATGATGAGTTAGAGAAGATTTTAGGTAAGGATTTTTCTCTATTTGAAAAAGTTTTTAACGTAATACCAGAGGGAAACTACAGGGAAGAACACACAGGAAGACCTACAGGCAAAAACATTCTTTATATGAAGAAAACTGTGAAAGAGCTTTCTGAGGAGCTGAAAATACCTGAAGAAAAGCTGAAAGACAAAATAGAAAACTGGAGAAAAAGGCTGTTTTCAGAAAGGAAAAAAAGAGTTCATCCCCTAAAAGACACAAAGATACTGACAGACTGGAACGGCCTTGTTATTGCTGGTCTTTCTGTTGCTTCAGGGATAGACAAAAAGTATCTGAAAACTGCCAGAAAAGCGGTAGATTTTATTTTAAAAAACATGAAGCAGTCAGATGGAAGGCTGCTCCACAGGTATAAAGACGGCGTAGCTGAGATAGACGGGTTTCTGTCTGATTATGCGTACTTTATATGGGGACTTATTGAGCTTTATGAAAAATCTTTTGAGGAAAAGTATCTTATAGAAGCTGTTAACTTTACAGAAACAGTGATAAAACATTTTTATGACAGTAAAGGCGGCTTTTTTGACACTCCAGACTTTGGAGAAGAGCTGATTGTCAGACCGAAAGAAAGTTATGACGGAGCTATTCCTTCAGCAAACTCTGTAATGGTATACAACCTTTTCAGGCTTTACAGATTAACAGGCAACATACTGTATAAAAACTTAGCAGAAAAAAGTCTGGACTGTTTCTCAGAAAAGATAAACAGTATTCCCAGCGGCTACAGTATGATGGTGCTTGCCCACATGTGGCAGACCACCCCTGGAAGAGATATAGTAATAACAGGAGAAAGAACAGAGGAGATAACAGATAGGCTTATCAGAAAATTTGCACCTTTTGATACAGTAATTGTCAAGAAAAATTCCCAGATAGACAGTATATCTTCTCATTTCAAAAATATACAACCCTCTAAAGAACTGAAGGTTTATCTGTGTGAAAACTTCAGCTGCAGCAGTCCTTTAACAGATATAAGAGAGATTGAAGAAAAATTGATAGAGAAAAGCTGAGATTATAGTTTTATAATTATAAAAAAAGCTTAAAAGGGAAGAAAGTTTGCTGAAAATACTGATTGTTGTAATCTTAATGTCTTACTTTGTGTCTTCCATAGGTTTCTGGGTCTATCTATTTACAAAAAAAGAAGCAGGAAAAAAGTTAGGTTTCAGCTTTTACGGAATAGGATTTTTACTTCAGCTTACCTACATAGGTATTAAAGACATACAGGCAAGAAGTTTTGCAATGGCAACAGAAAGGGAGCTTCCCTTTTTTCTTGCTTTTATCATTGCTATCGTTTTCTTTGGTCTTGCATGGAAGTATAAAAAACAGCTGAGGGATTTTGGCTCTCTTTTTGCTCCTATAAATGTTTTTTTAGTAGCTTTAACACTGCCTTACTACAGGGAAGTAACTACCCATTATGAAAATGTCTGGTTTTATGCCCATGTTATACTGTCTATGATTTCCTATGCATTCATAATTGCAGGTTCTATTGTTGCCCTTGTTTACATACTTACACAGAGGGATTTAAAAAGAAAAAAGTTAGATTCATTTTTAGTATCAAAGTTTTCATCTTCTCTCGTTCTTCTTCAGGACTTAGAGTATAAAGCTAACGTTGCTGCATTTGTTATGCTGTCCCTTGCCCTTATAGCATCCTCTATATGGTCAAGTGTTTATGTTGGGAAACACTGGATATGGGACCCTAAACAGATAGCTCTTTCTTTGCTGTGGCTGTATTACGGCTTTATTATTCATCTGATGGTTATAAAACACCAGAAAGGGAAAAAAGCCTCCTATCTTACCGTTTTAGGAGGCCTTTTTGCATTTATCATATACTGGTTTATAAAGCATCCTAACTACTAAGAAGCTCAGAGACTTTGAATATGGGAAAAAATGAAAAGCCTTCCTTCTTTATGTTTTCTTCTCCTCCCTCTTCTCTGTCAACAATAGCAATAATTCCAAGTATTTGAAGACCATTTTCTTTTGCAACCTTTGCTGCCTTTAAAGAAGAACCTGCCGTAGTAACTACATCTTCAACAATAAACACCCTGTCTCCTTCTTTTATGTTCCCTTCAATCTGTTTTCCTGTTCCGTGACCCTTTGGTTCTTTTCTCACGACAAATGGCTTTATAGGTTGCCTGTTAATGTAAGAAATCATAGCCGTAGCATAGGATATAGGGTCTGCTCCAAGTGTGAGACCTCCTATCCCATCAGGATTTTTATCCTTTATCATATTAAAAATCAGATTTCCAATAATAAATCCCCCTTCCGGGTCTAATGTTATCGTCCTCAAATCAAGGTAATAACTGCTCATCTTTCCAGAAGAGAGTTTAAACACAGGCTTGTCTGCCACCTTTAAAGCTCTCTGTTTTATCAGCTCTTTTAGTTTTTCCCTGTAATCCACCTTTTTCCTCCTATATATCCATCTTTAATTTTTTCCTTACCCGGTAAACATCCCCTAAATTTATGTCTGCACTTATCAATCCCTCGTCCTCATCTATAAAAGCCAGTCTTTCACCCCACGGGTCGTATATGCCTGAGCTTCCTGCATACTCTATGTCTCCTATTCTGCCCACTGTATTGCTGACTACTACAAAAGACTGGTCTTCTATTGCCCTTGCCTGAGAGAGAACCTCTAAATGTTTCTTTCTTGGCTTTCCCCACTGGGCAGGAACAAGAATTATCTCAACACCTTTTTTTCTGAGGGTGTATGAAATGTTAGGAAATCTCAGCTCAAAACATATCATTATCCCAAGATTACCGTTAGAACTCTCTGTTACCTCAAAATTCCTTCCTGGTCTGTAGTATCTGTGTTCCCCTGTTGGTCTGAACAGTTTTACTTTTGCCTGCTTGTAAACTACCTCACCCCTATCTATAATAAAAGCTTTGTTGAATACACCACTCCTTGACTTTTCTGGAAGGGTTCCTGATATGACAAGATGCTTTTCGTAGGATATCCTTTTCAGGATTTTATGTATTTTAGGAGTGTCCTTAACATGTTTTTCTAAATTTTCATTGTCAAATCCACAGCTGAACATCTCAGGAAGTAAAAGGAGAGAGCCTTTCTCTACTTTCTCAACATAGGACATCACTTTATCTAAATTTTTTTCTGTGTTTCCTAATTCCAGATTTAACTGCAGTGAGTAAACAAGCATTAACCACTCTCCAGAAGATTTTTATCTTTGCAGAAAGAAAATTTTATCATATCATATGGTAATGAGATTTATAATCCTTCTGCTGGGTTTTATGCTACTCCAATCCTGTGAAAACTACTACGCTAAGTTTTATGATGAGAGTATAAAAAACAGTGAGATAGAATGTGTGAAAGTTAAGGACTGTAGTATATTTTTGGCTGGGAAAATAGTAAAAGCCCTAAGGGAAGAAAAAATCATAGTCAGAGATGACTGCCCATACACCCTGTCAGTCACGTCAAAGTTTCTCTCCCAGTGCACCAGCCCCCACGCAAAATCTGTAGGTGCAGACTTTGATGGTTACCTTAGATTTGATTTGAAAAAAGATGGTAGACTTCTTTACAGAATACAGATGGACTGGAAAGGAGAATTTAATGAGAAAAGGATAACAAATTTAATCAGAAAGATGAAAAAGGACATAAGGTTTAAAGAAGGGGAAGCATCCCCCTAACTGGCCAGCAGTTCCACAGCTTTCAGGAGTTTAAGCCCTGATTCGTGAATTGAGCTTTTTCCTATGTAACCTGCAATTCTTGCAACAGCTATCTCCTTTTCAAATGTTTCTTTGCCTATTCCAGACAGTTTTATGGCCTCTTCCCAATTTTTTGGAAGAATACGAACTTTACTTTCTTTAACATATAGATTTCCCACCTCTTTTATTGCCTGAAGTATTCTTATTATCAGTGGATTAACAGGGTTTGCTATACCTTCAGGAACGCCGGACACAGCCTCTTTAACCAGCTTTCCAGCTTCAGTTAATCTCAGCCCATTATTTGGCAGAACATCTAAAATACCCCTTGCCTCTAACTTGTTCAATGCATATTCCACTTCTTCCTTTAAGGTTTCATCAAACTGTTTAAACAGTTCATCTAAAAACATTCCATATTCAGGCACCCTATGGAGAACTATCAGCTCAAATCGTGTCAGATGAGGTATTCTTTTTATAGAGTATGCTAACTCTTCGTAAAGCTTTCCTGATTTTGTTGGATATCCTCCCCCTATCAGGTGCTGGTTTAATGCTTCCTGATACCAGTTGTAGTTTGGAGCTCCAAACTCTGTCTTTGTTATTGTTACAGCCTTTACTCCTGTAGCAGTTATATCCCTTACTCCTTTTTCTTTTATGTCCTGTATAACTTTTTTACCGTAATCTGTAAGTCTGTAAACTGTTTTACCTGTTTTTTCTTCTATTTCTGTTTTTATAAGGCTGAAAGATTCTAAAGAGTATAGAGATTCTTTTACTGTGTCGTATAGTTTTTCGTACCACTGATTACCCTTTTCATAAAAGTGTTTAAATAACTGTTCTACAGTAAACAGTTCAGCCCACTTCTTCTTCAGCTCTTCCTTTTTCTGGTATCCCATAGCCTGATTTATCATTCTCCCGTAAAATCCCATAAGATGCTTATACTCTTTTAACGGCTTTTCCATCAGGTAGTGGACAATCTCCTCTTCTGTAGGTAAAACTTCAGGATTTGTTTTGTTCTTTTCCCACACTTTCTGAATTCCTATAAGAATCTCCTGGTCTAATGTTTCTAAATTAAAGGTTTTCACAGGTCTGTAACTTCTTTCACTCCACAGTCTGTAAACCTCAATGAGATGCTCCCCTGCAGGCAGAAGATTGCCCTCTTCATCTATGTATGCAAGCTGTTCTAAAACTTCCCTCTCCTGATGTGTAAGGGTTTCTATACCCCTGTCTAAGAGTTTTACAAGGGCATACATGTAATCTTCATTAATCACTGTTTCTAAAGATGGTGCTAATGTTTGAACTGTTTTCTGAACTGCCTGCCCCAGTCCTGACAATGTGTAAACGTCAGACCTTGGAACAGAAAAGGAAATCAGCCTCATAGATTCCATCAGCAGTGGAAATCTACCATGCTCAGGTAAATCTTTTGTTTCAGCTGGTCCTGTAGGCATAGAAGCTATGTAGGATGCAAGCTCCTTTGAGACTATCAGTCTTGGTTTTGCTTTTGTGTATATCTCATAAACAGCTCTTCCATAACTGTTTATCTCTTTAAACCAGCCCCTTTTTTCTTCGTGTTTTTCTTCTGCAAATCCCCTTTCCTTCAGATAAGGGAAAATCTCCTCACCTGTAAGTCCTCCGCTCTTTATAGATGCCTCTATCATACCGATAACTTCTGACCCTATCCATCTGAACCTGTCGTCCCACTGGGAAGGATGTTTAATCAGCCCATCTTTTATCATCTCTTCAAGTAAGTAAACTAAATTTCTTCCCCAGTAAGTAAGTCTGTATTCTACAGGGCTGCTTCCCTGCTCCAACAGATTCTGTAATTCCAGCTCAACATACGGGTCTTCTTCAGATTTTAATCTAATCTGACAGGACAGACCTTTTTCCTCTTCGGATTTTGCATTGAGAAGTGCCAGTGCATGTTCCTTTCTGATTATCATCTGTGCCCTCCTTTTGTTTATTTTCATTAAATAAATTAAATCTTTATTTTAATTTTGTCAAATTATTTTAGTTTATTTTTATTAAATTTTGTCAACCCCATACAGGACTTAATTCCTGATAAAATATTTTTGGTAGTAAAAAGATTAAGGAGTTGTTAATGGACGAAAAAATTCTGTCTGCCCACGGTCTTACATTAGAGGAGTATAAAAGAATTGTTCAGCTTATAGGAAGGGAGCCTAACGAGGTAGAGTTGGGAATTTTTGGGGCATTGTGGAGTGAGCACTGCTCCTATAAATCTTCAAAACCTTTCCTGAAAGTTTTCCCAACTGAAGCACCGTGGGTTCTTCAGGGCCCCGGAGAAAATGCTGGTGTTGTTGAGATAGACGATAAATATGCTGTTGCCTTTAAGATAGAGTCCCACAACCACCCATCATACATAGAACCTTTTCACGGAGCGGCAACAGGTGTTGGAGGCATCATCAGAGACATTCTGTCTATGGGGGCAAGACCTGTATGTGCTTTTGACAGTCTCAGATTTGGAGACCCGAGAAATGACGGTAAAAGAAATAGCATAAAAGACGCAAAGCCGATAGTTCACGGGGTTGTTGAAGGCATTGGATTTTATGGAAACTGTATAGGTGTTCCTACAGTCGGCGGTGAGGTTGTGTTTGATGAAGTATATGCTGGAAACCCTCTTGTTAATGCATTCTGCCTTGGAATACTGAAAAAAGACAGAATATTCAGAGCAAGGGCAACAAAAGTTGGCCAGAAAATGGTTATGGTTGGCTCTGCGACAGGAAGAGACGGCATTCATGGAGCCACAATGGCATCTGCAGAGTTTTCTGAAGAATCAGAATCAAAAAGACCTAACGTTCAGATTGGAGACCCATTCTTTGGTAAAAGGCTGGTTGAATGCACCCTTGAAGTGATGGAAAAAGGGCTGATTGTTGGATGTCAGGATTTTGGGGCTGCAGGATTTGCCGGCTCAACATCAGAGTTTGGAGCAAAATCAAAAATGGGTGTAAGGGTGTATTTAGAGAATGTCCCATTGAGAGAAGAAGGTATGACTCCATATGAGATACTTCTGTCTGAATCTCAGGAGAGGATGCTCTATGCAGTGGACGAGGAGAATGTGGAAGAAGTGCTGAAAATTGCAAAATCTTACGGTTTGGAAGCAGCAGTAATAGGAGAAACAACAGACACAAACAGAATGGAAGTGTTTTATAAAGGAGAAAAAGTGGCCGACCTTCCAATATCTGCTATCGTTGATGATGCTCCAGTCTATAACAGACCAAGGAAAGAGCCAGAGTATCTACAAAAAACAAGGAGCTTTGAACAGAGCACTCTTCCTGAAGTCAACATAAAGGAAGCCATCAGAAAGGTGATATCTTCTCCTACAATAGCAAGCAAAGAGTGGGTTTACAGGCAGTATGACCACGAGGTTGGTATAAACACTGTTGTAAAACCGGGAAGCGATGCTGCTGTGATAAGGATAAAATGGGCTGTAAAACCTGAGATAAATTCAGAAAAAGCTGTAGCAGTCTCCTCTGACGGCAATGGTAGATGGGTTTATTTAGACCCTTATGAGGGGGGAAAAAGGGTTGTTGTTGAAGCTGTCAGAAATGTTTACATTACTGGGGCAAAACCCCTTGCAATAACAGACTGCCTTAACTGGGGAAATCCAGAAAATCCAGAAATCATGTGGCAGTTTGAACAGGCTACAAAGGGTATGGCTGACGCATGCAGACAGCTAAACACACCTGTTATCAGTGGAAATGTTTCTCTTTACAATGAGACTGTTCTGCCTGACAAAAGGATAAACATCTATCCTACTCCAACTGTTGTTGCTGTTGGGGTTTTAGATAGACCAGAGGATGCTATTCCTTCTTTCTATCAGGAAGAGGGGGATTTTGTGGTTATCATAGGAGAAACAGACAAACAGCCAATAGTAAACGGTTCTGAATATCTTAAAGAAGTTCACGGCACAGTATCTGGGAGTATACCACCAGTTAATATAGAGATGGAAAAAAAGATGATGGCGTTTATACATGAAAACAGGAAAATGATAAAATCTGCCCACGATGTTTCAGACGGAGGTTTAATCACAGCTATTTTAGAGCCAGCTTTTGCTGAAGAGAAAACATTTGGGCTTGATTTACAGATAGAAACATACCACAGACCAGATTTTGAACTGTTTGATGAGATGAGAAGTATAGTTGTAATATCTGTCAGCAAGTCAGACCTTCCATTCCTTGAAGCAAAAGCCAAAGAAAAAGCTCTTGGATTTAAAGCCATAGGACAGGTTACAAAAGAACCTGAACTGCATCTTAAAATAGGAAATTACGAAATTGCTGACAGTATGGAGGAGCTAAAATCATTGTGGAAAAACAGCTTGAAAAACATTTTATAAAAAATTGACACAGATCAATAACTTTCCTCCCCTACAGCTTTATACTTTTTTATTGAAAACATAAAATCATAAAACCACAACACATCAGGCAGGTCTTTAATCAAAGTGGGGAGGGACTTGTTATGACTTCAACAGATGTCCTATGGGCTCTAAAAATAGTTTACACTATCTATGCCTTTTCAATTATTTCATTTGTTGGATGGTTTGCCTACCGCATCACGAAAAAACCTGAAAGTTACAAAACATGGCTTACTCCTAAGGTTTTTTACACTTATCTTGCGATTTTAGTGATGATTGGAGTAGGTATTCACATTCTGACTTACAACAAAATTCCATGGGTAGCCTGGGAGCTAAAAAGACACAAAATAAAACCAGACAGGGTATTTAACATCACTGTTGAAAATCATCAGTTTATACTACCAGAGGAAACGCCTATAACAATAAAATGCGGGGAAGTAGTAAAGTTTAACGTGGTTAGCAGAGACCTGACCTACGGATTTGGACTGTTCAGGCCAGATAATACAATGGTGTTTCAGATGCAGGTTGTTCCAGGGCATAACAACGAGCTTTTATGGCAGTTTCACGAAGAGGGAACTTTTTATGTTTTGAGCACAGAGTATTCAGGACCAAAAGGTGCGAGGATGAAAGTTCCTGACGCTTTTAAGGTTGTTTGCAATAAAAATGTTTCAATGGGGGTAGGGAAATGAACATAAAGGAATTGCTTATCAATGGAAATAACGGGGGATTAGACCATTCTGGTCTTAGTCCACTGCAAAAGGTAACTCTCAGATTTGTTGTGATAGGACTGATTTTCTATGGTGTTGCAGCAATAGAAGGTATGATTATGAGAGTTCACGAGATAAAACCTGTTCCTTTACTGTCTGACGAGCATTTTTTTGCAATAATGACAGCCCATCCAATCGTCGGTATATTCGGCTCTACTTACCTGATTGTTTTTGGAGCATTTACATTTCTTGTCCCTTATCTGATGAAAAAACCAGTTTTTAGCATAAAAATAGCAAACTTTACATGGGGAATAATGACGTTAGGTACAGTTCTTGTATGGCTGTCAGGATTTATATATCATTATGCTCCCCTTTACACCATATACTGGCCTTTACCTGTTGACTTTTCTCAATTCCATATAGCAGGAGGAATAATATTTGTTATTGGCGTTGCACTTATTATGATAGGAACGCTGGCTTTTATAGTTAACACCTATGCCACAGTTTTTTATACACCAAAAGGGCAGAAAAAACAGCCTATAAAACCTCTCCTTATGAGTGCTTTTGGTATAGATGGACTGCTTAATATCATTAACAAGATTAGAGGGAAAGAACCTTACGCAAAAGAGCCTCCCCTTTCTCTTCCTATTGTTGCAATATTCAGAGGAACAGTAGACACATTTCTTGACGCACTTGTTATACTGACTGCAGGTCTGCTTATACTGTTTTTTATTTTTAACAATCTGTTCCAGTGGGGACTTCACTATCACTCTGTTGATGCCCTGCTGTATAAAAACATATTCTGGTGGGGTCTTGATCTTATAGCAGACGGACTCGTCCTTATCTATGTTGCTGGAACCTGGTATCTACTGGCAATGCTTATAACAGGAAGAAACCTGTTTATGCAAAATATAGCAAGAGCAGCACTCCTTTTAGAACTCATAGTCTCATGGGCTGTGTGGAGTCATCATCTCCTTTCAGACCAGCCTCAGCCTGAGATAATGAAGCTTGCATCAGGAGAGATGATAACAGCTTTTGAGCTTATAACGCAGGGTCTTGCATTTTTTATCACACTGACAACCCTGTGGCTTGCAAGACCTCTAAAAATGAGCAATGAACTAAAGTTTCTTTTAGGAGGATTATTAGGATTTGCCCTTGCCGTTCCTGCTGGGATTATACAGGCAGACCTTGGTATGAACAGACTTCTCCATAACACACAATGGGTTGCAGGAGCCCACTTCCATGTTGCCATATTAGTTGGTTTAACAATGACTCTTTACAGTGCTATTTATATACTGCTTCCTATACTGACAAACAACTCTGTAAAATTGTTCAGCCAGAGATTAGCAAACTGGCATTTCTGGTTACATCTTATCGGCGGAATTGGTATGGGTGCATTTATGGGAATGGCAGGAATAGACGGCATGCTCAGAAGGCATGTATATACAGAAGGAGAATTTATGCTGTATATGATACCTGCAGGTATATGCGGAGCAATGTTGTTGGCAGCATGGGTTATATTTATGTTTAACATTATCGCTACTATCGGTATAAAAGGACTGATAGGAATATTCAAACCATCAAAGATAGACAAAGAAGTTATTGTTCCTCAACCAGCAACTGCGATGCAAAAGGGGTAAAATGTTAGACCTGAAAAAAGTGGCAAGGCAGATAAAAGAAGAAGGATTATATTCATTCATATACAACGAGATGAAAGAGGTTTCAAAAAAAGAAGAGCTTTCGGAGGAGGAAATCCTCCTCCTTCTAAAAGAAAATCCAAAATTTTTAGATGACTACAAAACGTTAAACACTCAAAGTGAGATAAGCAACATCCAGCTTATAGAGCAGAAGATAGAATTGGAAGATTCGGAGGAGTGTAAAAGACTGAAAGAAAAACTGAACAGAAATAGAAAGAAACTTCTCAGTTTAGAGGCCTACGAAAAAGAACCTGACCACATGCTGTATGCTGTCTGGATTGGCTCTGTAGTGGTATTTCTTATATTTGTTATCCATAATTTAGTTGTTTTGTATACATACTGGTATGAACATTATCCATTGTTTGTTTACGGAATGTATCTCCTATCTATAGCAGGAGGGGTGTTTTTTTACAGAAAAAAAGTTAAAAATCACTGGGAAAAGTATAAACAGTTTCAGCTAATAGCAAAAGAAACAAAAACCCTGATAAAAGAAGGAAAAGAAACAGGCTGCCTGAAGAAAATATACGAATAGGTTATAATTGTAGAAAAAAGGGCAGGCTGATGAGCAAAAGTTGTGGATGCAAAAGCAGGTTTAATGCTGTTTTTATGAAAAATTTAGAGTGGTATCTCCATAACATTTACGGAAATTACAAAAAATCCCTGTTTTCAAAATTAGGAAAAGAAGTCCTTGAGATAGGAGCAGGAACAGGAACAAATCTTCCTTACTACAAACCTGACACCCAGCTGACAGTGATTGAACCAAGCAAAGACATGCTCAGGTTCTTTCTAAAAAAGGCAAAAAAGTATCCCCTGAACATCAGAGTGATTGAAGGATTTGCTGAAGAGCTTCCCTTTGAAGACAGTAGCTTTGACAGCGTTGTGTCCACTCTTGTTCTATGCAGTGTTAAATCTCCTCAGAAGGTTCTGAGGGAGATAAGAAGGGTTTTAAAACCTGATGGTGTTTTCGTTTTTATTGAACATGTCAAAGCTCCAGAAAACACTATCACAGCAAAGGTTCAGGATGTCCTTCATAAAGGGTGGAAATGGCTGTTTGAAGGATGTGACATAAAAAGGGATACAAGTAAAATGATACAGTCATTTTTCCATAACGTTCATTACAGAACAATCAGGTTTAACAGCCCCTTTATTCCTGTTAACTATCACATAATAGGCTATGGAATCAAAAAATCCCATTGAAAGACTGAAAGAGGATGTTAACTTCCTTACTTCAATAAGACCTTTCAGAAACTACATGAACATTAGCTCTCTGGACAAATCTGCAGAGTATGTCTACAGCAGAATGAAAGATTATGCAGACTCAGTTTATTTTCAGGAGTTTCAGGTAGAAGGAAAGGTTTACAAAAATGTGATAGCCACTATTAATCCATACCACAGTAAAAGGATAATAATAGGAGCTCACTATGACGTGGCAGGAGATACGCCAGGAGCTGATGATAACGCCAGTGGTGTAGCTGGACTGCTTGAGATTTTAAGAATGCTGTCAAAAAACAGACCCCCTTGCAGAGTAGATTTTGCCGCTTACTCTTTAGAGGAACCTCCTTTCTTTGGCACCCGTCAGATGGGAAGTTTCGTTCACGCCTATACTCTATTCAGAGAAAAAGCAGACATCACAGTTATGATATCCCTTGAGATGATAGGTTATTTTTCTGACGAGCCAAATTCCCAGCATTTTCCTTTACCTTTTTTTAGGCTTTTTTATCCTGACAGGGGGAACTTTATTGGTGTTGTGGGAAAATTAGGACAGGGCAGGATAACAAAGAAAGTAAGAAATCTGATGAGAAAGGGGAGCAGTATTCCCGTTTATTCCATAAATGCACCTACTGTCCTTCCAGGTGTTGATTTTTCAGACCACAGAAATTTCTGGCATTTTGGATATAATGCTGTAATGATTACTGATACAGCCTTTTACAGAAATCCCTATTATCACTCACGGGGAGATACTACGGCAACACTAAACTTTGAAAAGATGTATCAGGTAATTAAAGGTGTTGCATATGCAGTGTATCACCTGTAACATAAAATCTGTTTTTACCTGAACTTTTTGCCCTGTAAAGAGCCATATCTGCTTCTTTTATAAAATCTGTGTATCTGCTTTTTCTATAGGGAATTGACGAATAAACCCCTATACTCACAGTTATGTGTCCAAATGGTGATACCCTGTGCTCAATATTTTTTAGATTTACTTCCTTTATAATATCTGATGCAGTTTCTACTGCCCTGCTGAGATTGGTATTTGAAAGAACTAACAGGAATTCCTCTCCTCCCCACCTACCTGCCATATCTGTAGGTCTTCTTGAAAATTTTTTAAGAACAGTTGATACTTCTTTCAGGACATAATCTCCTCTGATATGTCCATAGCTGTCGTTATAATCTTTAAAGAAATCTATATCTATAAGTAAAACGGATATAGGGAAATTTTCCCTTTTTGCCCTTCTCAGTTCTCTGGAAAAAAATTCCTTTATATACCTTCTGTTCGGCAGTCCTGTAAGCTCATCATAATTAGAGATATATCTCAATCTGCTATTTAGTTTCTCTAACTCTTTTTTATCTAAAAAAACCTTCAGAGTAAGGAGAAAGTCTTTACGTATAAAGTATTCCAGTATATAACCTCCCAGCATACCTATAATATTAGCAGAGGTTATAAAAAACATATTAGATATGAGAAATCTTGTTTCTGAGTGTATGTTGAAGATATCAAACAGAAAATAGAAAACCGTTATTAGCCATCCTGCCACAGCAGAGTAAATAAAAGGAAGTCCAGATACGGTATAGACAAAAAATATAACCAGAAAAATACCTGCATAGTAAAGCTGAGCTTCAGCTCTCGGAACAACTGCCATCATACCTGCAATGGAAACACCTGCAAACACAGTAATAAGAATGTATGTGAAATAAAAAATTTTTACTCTTCTTCCAGCAAAAATGTATACAGAGAGCATCAAAACCACAAAAAGCGTCAGTGCTCTTATTCCCCAGAGGTAAAGGAACATCTCAGGATAAAGTATGTAATCTGCTATACCAAAGAATATGTATACAAATATCCCAAAAATAAGCATAAATCTTATTCTGTTTAAAGATTTTCTGAAGTAATATTCTTGATATATATTCTCTAACTCTCTGTGAAAGCAGATTATCTTTTTTTTTAACAGATAGTTCATTTTCAGTCAGATACTTGATT
>JALSNI010000010.1 GCA_026987075.1 Persephonella sp.
TATAAGGGATGGCCAGGATTTATCAAGTGATATAGATATTTTAATGGGAAAAGCTCCTAAACAACTTAAAGTAGCACAAAAATGGATAAATGATTTAAGAAACAATGGACTAATAAGTAAAAGCGATTTTTCAAAAAGAAGTGTTACCTATCAAACAAAGATTTTATTAAATTAAAAAGAAAAAATAAAAATACCAATTGAATTTTAAATCCAATGGGAGAATAAGTGGAAGATAATAGGAATATAAAATAATAAAGAAGCAATATACGAAAGAACAGACAGTGATAATTACAGAAACGGATACATTCCAAAGACAGTAAAAACAGACATAGGAGAAGTAGAAATCAAAACTCCAAGAGATAGAAAAGAACAGTTCCAACCTAAAGCAGTTCCCAAAAGACAAACAATGGTAGACGACTTATAAAACAAAATTGTTGCTTTATATGCCAAAGGAATGTCAACTACAGATTACAAGAGCTTTTATCAGACATGTATGGTATGGATATAAACCCATCACTCATATCAAAAATCACAGATATACTGCTTCCAAAGATAGAGGAAGTAAAAATTAGGTTAGATGAATTTGAGGAGAGGTGGTCAGATAAATATCCGCACACAGCAAAGAGCTGGAGAGCTAACTGGGAAGAGCTAATGACCTACTTTGATTATCCAGTAGAGATAAGGAAACTTTTAATATAATAGAGAGTGTAAACAGTAAGCTGAGGAAAGCTACAGATGGCAAGAGGGTATTTCCATCTGATGAGTCTCTGTTTAAGAGTCTTTACATAGTAGCAGTAGAGCTTGAAAAGAAGTGGTCAAGGAAGCCTATCGCTGGTTGGGGTAGAATATATGGACAGCTTTCTATTTTATTTGAGGATAGAATTTAGGCTATGGTAAAATTTACACAGTTATATGGACAGTCCCTTAGCCTTTTTTCAGTGCTGCCATCAAAACTGCCTCACACACAACCTGACCATCAACCTTTGCAACAGCTTTTATCTTTCCCATACTTTTTTTGATATTTATCCCTTCAATCTCAAATATTATCTGGTCTCCGGGAACGACAGGTTTTCTGAATTTTGCGCTGTCTATACCAGCAAATAGAACAGTAAAGTTTCCTTTCACTCCTTCTTTTTTAGCTTTTTTTATCATCAGATATGCACCAGCCTGAGCCATAGCTTCAATAATCAAAACGCCGGGCATTACAGGAAACTCTGGAAAATGACCGTTGAAGAACTCTTCGTTTGCTGTGACATTTTTCAGGGCTTTAACCTTTAGATTTTCTATGTCAAGCTCTAATATCCTGTCTATCAAGAGGAACGGATACCTGTGGGGAAGAACTTTTTTAATCTCTAATATGTCCTGAAAGTCAGCAGACATAAGAACCCTCCTGAGTTTTCTTACTATTATATCATTTGGATGGCAGTCTTATTCAGCCAAGCCACAGGTCAAGTATCACAAACACCATATACAGAATGCTTACATATCCGTTAACTGTAAAAAATGCCACATTTATTTTTGACAGGTCATTCTCTTTTATAAGGGAGTGCTCATAAATCAAAAATCCTGTTAAAATCACAAGACCACCGTAATATATGTATCCTAATCCCCCATAATAACCTGTGAGAATAAGAAAAATAAAGGTAAGGAGATGAAAAATTCTGGCAAATAAAATAGCCTTTTTTATCCCGTATTTTGCAGGTATTGAGTGAACTCCTGCTTTTCTGTCAAATTCTATATCCTGCAGTGCGTAAAATATATCAAAACCAGCAACCCAGAATGCCATTCCAAGACCTAAAAAAACTGCCGAAATCTCTACAGTTCCTTTTAGTGCTACAGAAACAGCAACAGGGATAATAAAGTAAACAGCTCCAAGTAGCAGATGGACAAAGTTGGTAAACCTTTTCCCTAAAGGATAAATAATAAGCAGAAACAGTGCAACAGGAGAAAGGTAGAAGGCAAGTTTATTCAGTTGGTAAGCAGAAAATATTAAAACCGCTGAAGATATTACTGCCAGAGCAAGTATCTCCCCTGCCTTAACTGCCCCTGTAACAGACACCCAGTTTTTTGTTCTGGGATTTAGCCTGTCAAATGGAAGGTCAAAAAACCTGTTAAATGCCATTCCTGCTGTTCTTCCTGCAACTGCTGCAACAACTATCCAGAATATTTTATCTAATGGAGGAATACCCTTTTCTACTATAAAAACAGACGCAAACACAAACGGCAGAGCAAAAATCGTATGTTCAAACTTGATAAGCTGTCCGTACAGTTTAATTTTTTGTATCAATTTTTATCCTGTCAGGTATTTCCATTAAGTTGTGAACAATCATATCAACAAAATCCTTATCTTTAGCCTCTTCTTCTTTATACTTTCCTGTCGTCACAAAAATTGTTTTTAATCCCAGTGTTTTATAGCCTTTCAGGTCAACATATATGTCATCACTTATCATTGCAACACCTTCTTTTTTTCCCAATCTCTCAAAGACGACTCTGTTGTACTCCTCTCCCATTTTACCAAAATGTTTAAAGTCTTGATTACACTGACAGGCCTGTGAAAACATTCTGGCAACAGTTCCCACTCCGGGAAAAAGCAGACCGTCGTCGTCTCTGGATATAATGTTATTATTCAGAGCATACAGCTTTGCACCGTAAATTTTCAGAGCTGTTGTTCCTATCTTCATTTTCTGAAAGTTAAATTTTTTATCAAGTCCTATCAGTATGCCGTCAACTTCTGGGCTGTCAATAACTTTAAATCTTTTTCTTCTCAGAAAATCTTTCAAACTTTCAGAACCTACTACAAATAAACTTTTTATACCTTCTCTACGGAGAACCTCTGGAGCTATAACAAGAGGAGAAATGATATTATCTATCTCTATATCAAAGCCGTGGGCTTTCAGCTTTCTGTAAATCTCCTCAGGAGGAAATCGAGAGTTACTTGTTGCTATCACAAAAGGGATATTTTTTCTCTTTAAAAATTTTATAAAGCTGACTGCTCCATCTATAGGGGAAAATTTTTCATCCTTTGTAAGAACACCGTCAAGGTCTATTAAAAATCCTTTTATTTCCATAAAAGTATTATAATTACTTTCACCACATTTTCACAAGACAGGTTTAGTATTAGAGTTATAATTAGTATTAACACAGTGGAGGATTTATCAATGAAACGGCATCTTTACATGTTGGTTTTATTTCTAGTTGCCTTTAAGTTTGGTTTTGCTACCTCTTTGATGCAGCAGTTAGAACAGGAGAGAATCCAGCTTGTTGACAGGGTTTCTCCAGCAGTTGCAACAATATTCACCATCAGAGAGGTTAAGGTCGTAAATCCTTTTGCAGGAAGCCCTTTTGGAGAGTTTTTTGGAATTCCTAACGTTCCAGAGTTTAAAGAAAGACAGGAAGGTCTCGGTTCTGGATTTATTGTGAAGGTGGATGATAAGAAGAAACTTGTTTATTTGCTAACAAACAATCATGTTGTTGAGAATGCCCAGAACATAAAGGTTCAGTTTAAAAACGGTATTGTGTTAGACGGTAAAATCATAGGAACAGATAAGCTCAGTGATATTGCTGTGGTTGCTGTTCCTTTCAAGGAAGGGATACAGGAGTATGCAAAGAAACATAAACTGAAGTTAGGTGATTCAGACAGTCTAAAGCCGGGAATGACTGTTATTGCTATCGGTAGCCCTTTAGGTTTAACAGGAACAGTGACAATGGGTATCATATCTGCTCTGGACAGGTCTCTGCCGGGACATCCTGGAGAAGGATTTATCCAGACAGATGCTGCCATAAATCCGGGAAATTCAGGGGGACCTCTGATTAACCTTCAAGGTGAGGTTGTAGGAATAAACACTGCCATAATAGCTGGGGCACAGGGTCTGGGATTTGCCGTTCCTGTAAGTCAGGCAAAATGGGTTATGGAACAGATACTCAAATACGGAAAAGTAAAAAGAAGTAAAATCGGCGTAATTATTCAGCCCTTAACACCAGAGCTTGCAAAACATTTTGGTGTTAAAAAGGGAGTTCTTGTATCACAGGTTGTAAAAGATGGTCCTGCTGCAAAAGCAGGTATCAAGTCAGGGGATATCATTATTGCCGTTAACGATAAACCTGTTTCCAAAATATCACAGCTTCAAAAGTATGTGATGAGGAATCCTCCCGGAACAAAACTGAAAATAACAGTTATCAGAAATGGACAGAAAAAGGATATATACGTAATAACAACATCTTGGGATGGAGAAGAGGTCACACCTGCAAGTATGCAGGACATGGAAGCTAAATACGGAATTATTGTGAAAGACATAACCCCTGAGCTTGTGGAAAGATACAGAATACCAAAAGTGCCTTACGGCGTGTTTGTCCTTGGAGTAAAATACGGCTCTATAGCAGAAGAAGCCGGTATAAGAAGTGGAGATGTTATACTTACCATAAACAGAAAACCTGTAAGGTCAGCCAAAGACTTCTGGAAAGCCATTAAAAAAGCAGAAAAGAAAAACGAAGATTCAGTTCTTCTGTTTATACAGAGAGGAAACTCTCAGATATACACAGTTCTGCCTATTATAAAGACAGAAAAGAAATGATGCACACATCCCCCTTTGTGGGGGATTTTCCTTTATAATACTTCTTATGATTGGGCTGTATGGTGGAAGTTTTGACCCTGTTCATATAGGTCATCTCAGAATAGCTGAAGACATAAGAGAGTATTACAGATTAGACAGGATTATATTTGTCCCTGCGTACCATTCTCCCCTAAAAAGAAAAAGCAGAGCTTCTGCTGAAGATAGATTACACATGCTTAAAGTTAGCATACAGGACAATCCATTCTTTGATATAGACGATTTAGAGATAATTAGAAAAGGAAAGTCTTACACCATTGACACTATAAAGCATTATACACAGCTGTTAGACCACATACCTGTTTTTATTGTTGGGACAGATGCATTTTTAACACTTCACAAGTGGAAAAAATCAGAAGATTTAGTAGGTATGACTAACTTTATTGTTATAGGGAGAGGAAAAGATAAAAAGGAAGAGGTAGTAAATTATCTTAAATACAGATTTCCTATGTTAAAGTTTTCAACAGGCAAAAAAATAAGTTCTGAACATCCTTCTCACGTTTACTTTTTTGACAGTCGTAGAATAGATGTCTCATCAACAGAGATAAGAAGAAGAGTAAAGGCAGGAAAATCTATAAAATATCTTGTTTTACCAGAAGTTGAAAAATATATTTTATTAAAAAAACTCTACAGGAGCTAAAGATGGCGGTAGGATTTGAAACAGAAGTAGAAAAAAAGACAGAGATAGGTATCCCTGCAAAGGTTGTTGTTTATAACGATGACTGGCATACCTTTGATGAAGTAATATACCAGATTATGAAGGCAACAAAGTGTGACCTTCAGACAGCAGAAGCTCTGACCTGGGAAATTCACACAAAAGGTAAAGCTGTAGTTTTTGAAGGAGACTTGGAAGAGGCTTTATATGTTCAAAATGTCCTTGAAGAGATAGACCTTTCTGTAGAAGTAATTATATAAAAAAGCCCCCCTTAAGGGGGCTTAAAGTTAATGGACTTTTTTAACTAATTTGTTAAAGTGCAGTCCTAAAACAACAAATCTCATAAGCTGAATAAAGAAATTTTTTCTGTATTTCCACATCTTTTCCATCATCTCTCTTTTTGTAGCCATATCTAAACCCTCCTTGTTTTTCTTAAGGTATCAGTTTCCATCCAGGTTTAGCCTGGAGTTTGTAAAGGAATGCGTGATGCAGGAAGTACTTAAACCATGCTCCTGCAAGACCAATCTCTGCCACACAGTTATCTAAATCTCTACCGTATTCAGGGAATGCAGCCCTGTTTCTTGCAACAGGATATATTGCTATAGTAACAGCTTCCCCTGTTGTCAGGCTGTGTTTGAGAGATGCTACGCAAAGCCCTGGTGTTTCTGCCATTGACGCTGTGTGAGATGGCTCTCTACCTTCAATCATATCAACAATGTTCAGGGCTGCTGCTCTGCCTGAAAGCTCTGCAGTATAACCTGTTCTTGGAGGAGCTGGTGCAATAGGTGTTCCGTCTGGAGCCTGAGATGGTCTTGATAGAGGCCCCGGAGGAGCAAATGCAATACCTGCAGCAAACACATTTTTGTAAGTTGGGTTCTGGTAGGTTCTCGGCCAGTCTGGACCATCTAATTCGTCATAAGGCTTGCCGTAAACAGCATCAACCTTAACAAATCCTGCAGGATTACAGATTTTGTCTGTAATGTCATTTCCATCTTTATCAATCCATTTGATAGGCTGAGCCTTAAACTGTGGAATGAGCATTGCAAAATCATACTCTATTTCGTTCTCATTTCCGTCAACATCTATTGTGTAAATCTTTTTCTCATCAACCTTTTTAACAGCAGACTTTATCTGGTACTTTATGCCGTATTTTTCAAACAGGAACTCAAGAACCTCTTCTCCTTTGAAAATCTGGCCGCCGTGTTTGAACTCAAGGCCATCAATTCCAAAGTCTCCAAGAGCAGGTTCATTGGACAACCACAGTATTTCAGCCCTATCTCTCAGACCTCTATCAACAAGGTCGTTGTGAACGTTAGATATGTATTCAAATGCAGCACCCTGACATGTGGCTGCACCGTGCCCTGTTCCTATAACAATCTTTACTTTGTCTCCCTTTTCCATCCTGCTGACCAGCTCAAGATAAGCTGAAGCTGCTTTTGTTGCGTGTGGAGGTGTACAGATAGAGTGGGTAAATCCTTTGTCTGGTCCCAGCCCAGGTGTTCCTTCAAAGTTCAGGTATGGACCTGTTGCCATAAGGAGATAGTCATAACTGACCTGCTGAGTGCTTCCATCAGGTTTCTCAACAACAACATACTGCTCGTCAGGATGAACCTCTGTAGCAGCTCCGTGAACGAAGTTGATACCTAATTTGTTGTAAACTGGCTCAAGGTCAAACTGAACGTCTTCAGATTTCATCTTTGCAATTCCTACCCATACTAAAGAAGGAATGTAAGTGAATTTAGGAACACGGCTGATGACTGTGATTTCATGATTGCCCTTACCTTTAAGGGCATCGGCTAAAATTAAAGATGCATAATGACCTGCAAATCCTGCCCCTACAACCACTACCTTTGCCATAGTAAATCCTCCATTGAATTGTTAGAATTTTTTAAAATTATAAACCTATTCGAATATTAATGAAAATGATTCAGGTTAATTATTAACTTTTATTATAAAAACCTACAAATTAAGTTTAAGGTCTCAAGTGTTGGTTAACAATAACTAACCATACTCAAAAAAATGGATTCCAGAATGATTTTTGTATTTCTGTGCTAAAAATTTTATATAAATCATATACTTACAAAAATTAATAATTTTCCTAAAAAATTAAAAATCTCCTCCGATAATAAAACTCAAAATAAAACAAAATTGGAGGTAGTCAGTCATGGCACTGAGAATTAACTACAACTTTCAGGCAGAGTTCACCCACGTGAACATATTGAAAACAGAGAGAAACCTGAATACTTCTCTGGAAAGACTTGCTACAGGTTACAGGATTAACTCAGCAAAAGATGATGCTGCAGGACTGTTCATTGCTGACCAGCTGAATTTGGTGGCAAAAGCTCTTGACCAGGGTTCAAGAAATGCTCAGGACGGTATTTCTGCTGCACAGATAGCTGAGGCTTCCCTTTCCCAGATTTATGAAAAGCTTACTGACATGTATACCAAAGCCCAGCAGGCAGCTACAGACACAAATGACCCTTTAGCGAGAGAAGCTCTCCAGACAGATATAGAAAAACTGAGAGATGCTATTCTGAAAATATCTTCAACAGCAGAATTTAACGGCATAAAACTTCTTGATGGAACTTTTCAGAACAAAGTTATTCATTTTGGTCCAAGGACAGACCAGACATTAAAGATGTCAATAGCAAGTGCTCTTCCTCAGGATTTGGGCGCTGCGATAGTTAAATCTAACAATGGTTCTCCACTCGTATCATCTGGTACTGGTGCAACATATGCTGGGACAGATGCTACTCAGTTTAATGCAGGAGAAGATTTAACAATTAATGGAACTTCTGTAGTTCAGGGATTTAATGACGGAGATGACCTTGATGCTGCAAAAATAGCTAATAACATTAATACCTATGTAAAAGGTGTAACTGCAACTGCAAAAAATGAAGTGACAGGAAGCGTAGAATTTGGAACTATTACTATAGGTAGTGATGATAGTGCATCTATTACAATCACAGGTTCAAAAGGCTCTGCGACTATTAACCTAAGTGGTGGTCAGGGATATGATTTAACTTCAATTATCAATCTTATTAATGGACAGTCAAACAACACAGGAGTTTTTGCGAAGGCTGATTCGACAGGAACAAAACTTGTTCTTTATACTCAGGACGGTTCAACATTTAACTTAGATTTTAGTGTTACAGCAGGCGGAACGACAGGAAATACAACTATTGACCTTGCAAAATTTGGAGGCTCAGGAACTGTGGATGACAACACTGCAACTTCTGGTTACGTTCATTCTATTGGAACTATTGTTTTAGAGTCTTCAGATGCTATTACAATTGCAGGTGTTAACGGTCTTGAGAGCGATTTGGGATTTACAGCAGGAACTTATAATATTACTTCTCTACAGGCTATCGATGTTACCTCAAATACTTCTGCTGAAGATGCTCTTAGAATACTTAATGGAGCTATCAAAAAAGTTGATTCTCTCCGTTCTTCTCTTGGTTCTATACAGATTAACCTGCAGGCTATCATAGACAACAACGACTTCTCTGCAACTCAAACAAGGGAAGCTGAATCCCGTATCAGAAACGTTGACTTTGCAAAAGAGATGTCCAACTTCACAAAACAACAAACTCTCATGCAGTCTGGTATGGCAATGCTTGCTCAGGCAAATCAGCTTCCACAGCTCGTTCTCCAGCTTCTCAGATAAAAGGGTTAGGGGGACTGTTCCCCCTACTCTTTAAAGGCTCCTTCTTGTCAGGGGCTTTTAAAGAGGTAAATTAAAATAAAAACGGGGTTTTAGCCATGGATATAAAAGCAATCTCTGGCACACAGGCAAGTGTTAACATGAATGCCCAAAATGTTGAAGCCCTTGATAAAGCTCAAATTCAAAAAATCCAGAAACAGGAAACCTCTCAGATTGAGCAGCAGCAGAGGGAACTTCCTCAAGAAGTGATAAAGCAGGCCGTAGAAAATCTGAACAAAAAACTTGACATGCTTAACTCCCAGCTAAAGGTGGAGATTGATAAGGACACAGGTATAAAGGTGGTAAAGATTGTTGACAAAGATACGAAGGAAGTTATAAGACAGATTCCCCCTGAGGTGATACTAAAAATAGCAAAATATCTTGACGAAGTTACAGGCTTACTTTTTAACGAGAAGGTATAGGAGATTAATCATGGCAGGTGAATTTTATATAAGCGGTATTTCAGGAACAGGTTTTGACTATCAGGCTTACCTTGCCAAGTATCAGGAACTTAAAATGATTCCTGTTAAGATGCTTCAGGCAGACCAGACAAAACTGATGGCAAAACAGGAAGCCATAAACTCCATAAAAAGCAAGCTGTCTGCATTTCTTGACCCTTTAACTGCTCTACAGGGAGATTCTATATACAACACAAAAAAGGCAGTTTTATCAAATCCAGATGTTGCCTCTGTTTCTGTTACTCAGGATGCTTTAGAAACTTCCTATACGCTTCAGGTGAATCAGCTTGCACAGGCAAACTCTTTTAAGATAGGAACTGTTAACACGATTTCTGACATCAATGCAAAGATAACTGCATCTGGCAGTTTAACAATAAATTATTTGAAGGACGGTGTATCTTCCTCCCTTACAATAGACTACCAGAATAAATCCCTCAAAGAGATTATGGATGAGATTAATCAGTCTCAAGACCTGCAGGCATCTATCATTAATATGGGGAGCACCTCCTCTCCTGATTATCAGCTGATAGTTATGTCTAAAAATACAGGTGTGGATAACCGCATAACAGGTATAGACGATACATCTAACCCGGGAGATGATTCTGCTGGAGTATTCAGTGAAGACACAGCCAAAACATATGAGACTGTTTCAGCTCAGGACGCACAGATAGTTTTAAACGGAATAACATTCAGCTCTTCCACTAACAGTTTTGACAACATAATAACAGGAGTGAGTATAACTGTTAAGGACACTGGAACAACAGACTTAACTATAACTCAGGATACAGGGAGTATAAAGAGCAAATTAGAGAAAATAATAGACGGATACAACCAGCTGCTCCAGACAGTGCAGAAAGCTACAGGTAAAGATGCTCCCCTGGCAGGGGAAAGCAGTCTAAACAGTATGGTCTCGTCAATATTCAGAATTATATCAGACAGTTTAGGTAAATACGGTATCATAGATACAGCCAGTAATGATGCCGAGACGACGAAGGGTCTTTTGAAAATAAACAGTGAAGCTTTTGATGAATTTATAAAAAACCCAGAAGCTAAAACAGTCCTGCAAAACTTTGCAAGTAGTTTAGAAAACTACATAAACACTTATACTGATAATGTTTCAAGAATTAGCACAAATTACAGTAACAGAATAAGAGATATAGACGAAAGGATAAACAGAATGACCGTTAACATAAACAAAGAGATAGAAAGTATGAGGATGAAATTTGCAAGATTAGAAGTCTACCTGTCTGAAATGCAGGCTTTACAACTCAGGATACAGAACTTTGCTGCAGGTCTGCAGATGAATAACCAGCAAAATAATAACCAGTAAAGGAGAGTAGACGATGACTAATCCATATTCAAGCTATGTAAAACAGATGGATAACATCTCTTCAAAGGAAGAGTTAGTAGTTAAAGTTTTTGAGGAAATTTTAAGTAATCTGAACATAGCTATGTATGCAATAGAAGAGGGAGACATTAAAACAAAAGCTGAAACTATTACTAAAGTTACAGATGCCATAGCATTACTTCAGGCTTCTTTAGACATGGAGAATGGTGGAGAGATAGCTCAAAATCTTTACAAGCTATATGATTTTTGCATTGAGGAACTGTTGAAAGCTAACGTTAGTAACGATAAAGAACACATAAAGAACACCATTGAGGTAATTCAACCAATATACGAAGGTTTCAAAGGGGCTCTTGAAAATCTGAGAGGATAGCATGAAACTTTTACTGATTTTGGATAAACACAGGAAGAGGATTTATGAGATAGATACTGTTGAAGAGATAGATGAGCTGATTGAAGAGATAAAAAGTATAGATGAGTCTGAGATAAGAAGAATCAGCCCAGATAAGCTAAAAGAGATAAATAAGATAATAACAGAGATTTTCTCACAGGTAGAGAAAAAAAAATCCGAAATAATAGAAAGTATAGAAAAATCAGAGAGAAATTTAAAGGGTCTTAAAGCTTACAGCAAGTAATTAATCATAAAACTTGAGAAGACTTAAGTCTTTGTTTTGTGCAATAGACGCAAGCAGTGCCTGATAGGCAGTTCTTGACTGTTCTAATTTTGCAATAACTCCTGCATAATCTGCATCTTCTATTTTTGAAATCAGGTCTTCAAACTCTACCTGCTGTTGCTCGTTCATAGTTTTTATGTTATCAGCAACATTTATCTGTGTTCCGACTAATGACCTGTGCTGAGAAACGCCTTCAAAGCCTTTATCAAAGGTATCTAAAATTCTTCTTAACTCTCCTGTTCTTTTGAGCAAAGCTCCTGAAGAGTCGCTAACAGATATATTCATGTTTTTATCTTTTCCTAACAGTCCTAAACGATAAACACCATCTCTGTCCTGAAACACAAAAGCCTCTACATTACCGTTATTTGTTGGTGCTGTGTTTATGGCATTAACAAGGTCATTGAGGGTTGTTGTGTCGTTATAACTGACAGAGATATTTATAGAACCGTAAGAGATGTTCAGTGTTCCAGATTCACCTGTTCCCACAACAGCATCTGTGGGATTGTTATATCCAAGGTCTGATATGTAGCTGTGAAGTCTATTTAAATTCCCACTGTCAATTATTTGGATTATGTCGTCAATAGCCTTTACCATTCCTATCTTATGGCTAACTTCATTTGGGTCAACTGTGTTATCTGCATCTGTATCAACCCATACTCCTGAGGGAATAGTTCCAAGGTAGTCTTTACCTACAAAGGTAGTGTTCAGCTCTACACCGGGAGCTACAGGAACAGTAGTATCAACGAACTCTCCCTGATATATACCTCTGTAGTCAAATGGGTCGGATTGAGACTTAACTCCACCAAATATTCTTGCATCTCCAACAGAGATGTTTGCCTGCTCTATCATGTAATCTCTCATAGACTGGAGATAATCACGGAATATCTGGGCATCTTCGTAATCTAAAACTCCGTAATTCATCAGATTTATTATATCCACTCTTGTTTCCTTTCCGGCTTCAACAACATTTCCGAGGGTATTTTCTGCAATATCCAGATTTGTTTTGACTAAATCTATGTTTCTGTTATAAGTTTCAATGTCACTTTTCAGTTTTTTAAATCTCAGGGAACGAACGTTATCAACTGTGTTATCAGATGGAGTTAAGATTTTCTTTCCTGAGGCGAGCTCTTTTGTGTATCTCTCTAAATCTTTTTCCCTTAATCTATCGTATTTTATAAATGTGTCAAAAAATGCTATATCAGGAATTCTCATCTCAATCACCTGACTTTTTCAATAATTTTATCTTATTATCGGTATATTAATTATAGTTTTTAGTAATCACTTAACAAGGTTTAAAACTGTCTGTAGAAGCTCATCTGTTACGTTTATTATCTTTGCTGATGCTTCGTAAGCCCTCTGGAGCTTTGTCAAATTTATAAGCTCTTCATCAATGTTGACTGATGAGACTTCTTTTAACTTCTGGTCTATTGCATCTAACATAAAGGAAGAATCTTCCGTAAGGGTTTTTATCTTTGATAATTCTGAAGATACAGGAGCAACCATCTGTGAGCTGTAAAACTCGTGGAATGACTTTTCTTTTATCAGATTGTAGTTATTTATGTTATTCAAGCGGTAATCTATGCCTCCTAAATTAATCAGGCCGTCTGTTAGCAGGTCTGATTCTTCTGTGGCTGTCAGTACACCTGTGATGTCGTCTTTTAGATTTATCAGTTTTTTGATGTTTGTGTTGTCAGAGTTTGTGTATGCAGGGTTTGAAGCTGCAGCTATTTTTTTTGGGTCTGATATGTTAACAACAATGTTTGAGGCATTCAGCTCTGTCAGGGAGCTTGAGGGGTCTATTCCAAAAAAGTTTACACCAGTGTTCCCATAAAGGTCGTATCCCTGTCTGTGCTGTTTATTCACTGTCAGAGCAAGAACAGTTGTAAAGTCGTTAAGCTGATTTAATGCTTCGTTTACTTTTTTTATTCCCTGCAGGTATCCACCAATTTTCCCTTTGCTCAATATGTCTGTTATGTTAATACCTCTCAGTCTCACGATAGGATTGCCGTTGTTGTCTGTGTCGTATGTTAGCTGTGTATTTTGGTCGTAAAGGACAAGTTCAAATCCTTTTGAAGTGAAAACATCTACTGTGTTGTCCTCGTTTATTCTGATTTTTGTGTCTATAAGAGAAGATATTTCTTTAAGGAGTCTATCCCTTTCATCTAAAAATTCGTTCAACCGGACTTCGTCGTGAAAGAAAAATTTTATATTTTTGTTCACGTAAGCTAACTGCTTTGTGAGATTGTTTAATTTCTGAATGTTGTCCTTTATAGACAGTCCTGTCTTTTCCTTTATGTCCTGCAGAGACTGGTAATCATTTCTTATTCTTCCTACTAAGGCAGTTGCTTTAGACAGTGCTGTTTGTCTTGCTGCCAAATCATCAGGGTTTACTGCAACATCGTTAAATGAGTTGAAAAAGTCATTCAGTGTTTCAGACAAACCTGAACCCATAATGTCGTTATAAAGGGACTCTATCTGCTGGAGGATGTCCTGATAATTTTCGTAACCTGTTTTCTGATTATTGGTATTTATGTATCTGTTAAATAGTGATTTATCAAAAACTCTCTCTATTTTCTGTAGATAAACGCTACTTGCTATCATATCAGATATGTGGTTTACTCTTCTTGAATAGCCTTCAGAATACAGGTTTGCTATGTTTTTGTTAACATTATCCATAGCTCTTTTGTGTGTTAAGAGAGATTGACCAGCCATAGAAAGACCAAAAAATAAAGACATTTTTACCTCTCCTGCTGTTTTTTCTACTATACATTATCGGCAGAAATTAAGATTTGTTCAGTGATTACAGAAATCTTTTCAGCTCTTCCCTGTCAATCTCTTCCTGTTTTTTGAAAATCTCTGTATTTTTCTTTTCTATGTAGTCCTGTTTTTTGTAAACATAGTAGAAGGTGATAACATATCCAACAAAAGCTACAGAGTGAAAAACAACCTGAACAGGGCTGAGGAGACCTTCATTGAACACGAGAGATAGTATTTCAGAAACAACAGCAGACAAAAATATAAAAAAGAAGGTTATGCCATACAAAATTGTAACCTTTCTATTTAGAAGAAAGTCTTCATAACTGTAATACTCAGAAATAGATTTCCTTTTGGTTTCTACATTTTCTTCTTCAATTTCTGTATCTACAGGTTTTGTTATTTCGGCCATTTTATTCTCCTGTAGTTTGATAACTATAAAGATATAATAAAAATTTAATTAAAGCCACCCTTTTTTCTTAAATATCACTAATGGGATTAATGCTGATATTATCATAAGCAGTATTGCAAAAGGATAACCATACTTCCAGTTAATTTCTGGCATAAAGTGAAAGTTCATACCGTATATACTTGCTATCAGTGTTGGAGGCAGGAAAATAACAGACATTATGGTAAATATTTTTATAACCTGATTCTGCTGAATGTTCAGCAGACCTAAAAATGTGTTCTGGAGATAATCTAATCTTTCAAAATTAAATGTTGTATATTCTATCAGTGAGTTAACGTCCTTTATCATTATCCTTAGCTCTTCTCTCACTTCTTTTGGAACTTTGTAGGATTTGAGGAGAGAAGATAAAATTCTCTGTTTATCAATAAGGTTTTCCCTTATTGTCATATTCATCTCTTCATAGAAGGAGATAGACTCTAATATCTCTTCTGTGATATCTATACCTGTAAACACGATTTTTCCTAACTTAGATATCTCCCTTGTTATAAACTCTAAAGTATCTGCATCTGTATCAATCCTTATCTCAAGTATTCCAGCCATTATGTAGTAACCGTCTTCATAGGCACTGGGATTAAGCATAAGTTTTTTTACCAGTTCTTTAAATGTTTTCAGCTCCTTGTATCTAACAGTTATTAGATGGTGTTTCTTCAGTATGAAGGTAACAGTCTCATTATACGGAGTTTCTTTTTCTGTTATGAGAAAGTATGCATTTATTGTTATTCCGTCTTCGTCTTCAAAGTATCTGGAGCTGATTTCTATTTCCTGTGTTTCCTGTCTTGAAGGAAATTCAACCTCAAACTGCTCAGATACCCACTTTAGCTCTTCATCTGTTGGAGATATGATGTCAATCCACAGAACATCCTGAGGATTTTCCCATTTTACAGACAGGTCTTCTATTGTTTCAATCTTTATTGTATGCTGTTTCCTGACAAATAATCTAATCATACCAATATGATACTACTTTTTTAACTGTTTCGGTATTTTCCATAAAATCTGTGAAACATTCCGGCAAAAAAATAAATCTATCTGTATTTATTTGAATAAATTTTTCTTACTGCAAATATAATGTCTATTATATTTTATTAAAAAATATACTATAATTGTGTATATTTAAACTTAACAGGTGGATTCAGTGAAAGGAAAAATAATTTTTAGATTTAATGACGAAACTCTAAAGCAAATAGAAGATTTTCCAGATTATGCTGTGAGCAATAAAGGATTTGTTTATAGAAATGTAAAACAGGGGCTTTTACCTGACAGTTACACAGAGTTTAGAAAAAAAACATTCAAAAACAAAAGAGGTTTTCACACGGTTCAGCTCTGTGATGGAAAAAGAAAAAAAGTGTATTACCTTCACAGGTTGGTTGCAGAATACTTCGTGCCAAACCCAGATAATTACAGATATGTGGTTCACAAAGACACAAACAAAGATAATAACAGTGCAGAAAATCTTATCTGGGTTCCTTACATAAAAAGAAGAACAGACAAAGAACTTGAAAGAAGAGTATTACAGCTTATTCAGGAGGGAAAAAGTTATTACCAGATTTCTAAGATACTGCAGATAAGCATCCAAAAGGTGATGAAGATTACCGGAAAAAAGGATATATTAAGTATTACTGTTGAACCAGCCGTCAAAGAGAAGTTGATGAAACAGGCAGAGAAAGAAGGAAAAACACTATCAGCATTGATTGAAAATATTATAAAAAGATATTTAGAGGAGGCAAATGAATAAACTTCTTGTTCACATATGCTGCGGCGTTGATGCTGTTTATGCCCTTAGAAAGCTGAAGGAAGATTATCCAGATGTCCATATGGAAGGTTATTTTTATGACCCAAACATTCATCCAGAAGAAGAGTATCTCCTCAGATGGATAGAGACAGAAAGAGTGTGTAATCTGATGGGTATAAAATGTCATCTTGCCCCATACGAGTTAGACAGATGGCTTGAGGCTGTAAAAGGATTAGAAAATGAGCCAGAGAGGGGAGCAAGGTGCACAGTCTGTCACGACATCAGACTTGAGAAAACAGCTCAATTTGCCAAAGAAAAAGGTTTTGATAGTATAACAACTGTTTTAATGATGAGTCCCAAAAAGGATTTTAACGTTCTGAAAACTGTTGGTGAGCAGGTTGCAGATAAATACGGGCTTAAGTTTTTAGCCACCGACTTTCGCAAAAACGGTGGTATTGAGAAGATGAATAGACTATCAAAAGAAGCCCAGCTATATCACCAGAATTACTGTGGCTGTATGTATGCACTCTTTCAACAGAGAAAAGGAGAGTTTATTCCAGAGCTTGTATCTTTTGGCAAAGGAAGGCTACCGGGAAGTAGAGAAGAGAAACTTTTTATAAAAAGAATTAGACTTTACGCTGAAAGCTTAGGATTACCCTGCTTTGAGCAGAGTTTCAATTTTGTAAACTGGAGATTAATCAGTTCAGTGCTAAAGATAAACAAAGCTCCCGTAACACACACAGTTTTATGGTTTTCAAAATCTATCAAAGGAATTTTAAGAGACAGAGTTAAGGAAACAATTGAAGAAAACGATAAAACAGTTATAAGTTTAAAAAAATCCCTTGCCAAAATCTGGGTTCTAAAGACGCATCTTAAAGAAATTCCTTTAGACTTCCCAAGATTTACAACAGAACCTATATTAATAGTAGACGGTGACTTAAAGAGGGAACTTAAACTGGATACAAAGATTGAGATTCAGCTAAAAACCCAATTTGATGAGAATGGGGTTTCACAAAACCTTATTATAGGAGATAAGGAAGCTGAGAGTACTATTGAATTTTACAGTGATACACTCTCTGATGGCAGTGGAGGAATGGAAATAGAAGAGGTTTTTTCAGAATTGTCAAAAAATCGTAACACTATCTTAGCAGGAGAAGTGAAAGTGATAGTTTACGGTGCGAGAACAGCAGGAAATATTGGCAAACTTTATTTTAAAAACAGTTTTATAAATGTTTGAAATTTTTAAAATATTAGTGTTATACTTTTTTTAATAAAAGTGCAGGGAAAGAATTTTGACTGATTTAATCACTGCAGGAAAACTTTGTAAGGAGGAAAGGGAGAAAAGGGGTCTCTCTCTGCAGGATGTTCATAATGTTACAAAAATCCCTGTTGACATAATCAAAAGACTTGAAGAAGATGAAAACTATATCTCTAAAGACCCTTATGCCCGTTTTTTGATGAAAGTCCTCATTGACTTTTATCAGTTAGACATTCAGTTAACAACCAGTAGCCCAGAAACAGAAAAAAAAGAAGTTAAAAAAGATGTAGAGGAAAAGCAGAGTTTTATTGTTAGATTTTTAAAGGGAGTGTTTACAACCACAGTTAGTTTTTTTATTATTGACACAGCCATCCAGAGCAATACAAAGGAAAGTATTAACATAGAACAGCAGCTTATAAAGTTTGAAACTCCTGATAAAAAAAGCTTTCTTTTATCCCATAAAAGAGAAAAAAAAGATGTTAGCATAATCACATTAACCGCCATTGACCATGTCTGGCTTACTGCTTATGTAGACGGAAAAGAAAAAGTTTTAAATCTGAAAAAAGGGCAAAAGGTTAAATTACCCTTTAAAAACAAAATAAAGTTTGAAACCATAGGTAATGCTGACAACCTTGTGATAATATATGATAGGAAAAAAGTTGCTTTTGAGAGAAAGATAATACATAATCTTTTTGTTGACGGTGAAGGTGTTTTCTTTAACGGCTACAATCTTGCTAAGGAAGAGAGTTGATACCGGCAAAAGAGGAAATACAGAGAGTAAAACCTGAAGTAGAGAGATATGTCAGACAGCGTATATCAGAGTTTAAATCCCTGAGAGAAAATAATCTAACCACATTTGATTTTCGTCCATTTGTTAACATAGAGCCGTATCAGGCAGACATATTCTCTGAGGCGTGTTTCTGTATACTGACTGCAAACTCTTCAGCAGTTTTAGGTATTAAACTGCAGAAAGAGATAGGTATAGATGGGTTTAAAAGCTATCCAGAGGAAAAACTGTTTGAGATTATAAGAAAAAAGGGACACAGGTTTGCCCACCAGAGGGCAGAAAGGATTGTTAAGCTCAGAGAGAAAGAAGATTTCCTTCTAAAAATA
>JALSNI010000011.1 GCA_026987075.1 Persephonella sp.
AAAATCCAACTCAGGAGAAGGTGGAGAAGACCCTGCAAGATACGGGACAATAAAGAACTCAAAAATAAAACAGGTTGCATCTGGAAGATTTGGAGTTACTCCAGAGTATCTGAACTCTGCAGAAGAGATAGAGATAAAAATAGCTCAGGGTGCAAAACCGGGAGAAGGAGGACAACTGCCTGGTAAAAAGGTTAACGCATACATAGCTTTCTTAAGAAGAGCAAAACCGGGAACAACACTTATATCCCCTCCACCTCACCACGACATATATTCTATTGAAGACCTTGCCCAGCTTATATACGACCTTAAAATGATAAATCCAAAGGCAAAAGTTATCGTAAAATTAGTTTCTGAAACAGGTATAGGAACAATTGCATCAGGTGTTGCAAAAGCATTTGCAGACATCATCCATATATCTGGGCATGATGGGGGAACAGGTGCATCACCCCTTGTATCAATAAAAAATGCAGGAACAGCATGGGAGCTTGGGCTGTCAGAAGTTCAGAGGGTTCTTATAGACAACGACCTGAGAGGAAGAGTAAGACTCAGAGTTGACGGGCAGATTAAAACAGGTAGGGATGTGATTGTTGGAGCTCTTTTAGGAGCAGAAGAGTTTGGACTGGGAACATCTCTGATGGTTGCAGAAGGCTGTGTTATGGCCCGTCAGTGTCATCTAAACACCTGTCCTGTTGGTGTTGCTACACAGGACGAAAGACTAAGGGAGAAATTCCCCGGACAGCCTGAACATGTTATCAGGTATCTGATGTTCTTAGCTCAGGATGTTAGAAGATGGCTCGCTGACCTTGGATACAGACATCTTGACGATATTATTGGAAGAGTTGACTTTATCAAACCTAAAATACCGGCAGACCATTACAAGGCAAAATTTGTTGACATTGGCTACATTATAGAGAAACCTGACATGACAAAGCCTATAAGATGTGTTCAGGATAGAAACGACCCTCCAAAAAAACCTTTTGATGAAGAGATTTTAAAAGATGTTCTTCCTTACATAGAGAGACAGGAAAATTATGCAGGGTTTTACGTTATAAAAAACACTTACAGGTCTGTTGGAGCAAGGATAGCCCACGAGATTGTAAAAAGATACGGTGATAAAGGATTAAGGCTTTCAAAAATAGAACTAAATCTAAGGGGAACAGGTGGACAGTCTTTCGGTGCATTCTGCGTTCCAGGACTGAGCCTTATACTGACGGGAGATGCTAACGACTATGTAGGAAAAGGAATGACAGGAGGAATTATTGTTATAAAACCTCCCAAAGAGTTTAGAGGAAGACCTCACGAAAATGTGATAATGGGTAATACCTGTCTTTATGGAGCAACTGGCGGACAGCTGTTTGCCTCTGGCATAGCTGGAGAGAGATTTGCGGTAAGAAACTCAGGTGCTACGGCTGTTGTTGAAGGGGCAGGAGACCACTGCTGTGAATACATGACAAACGGGACAGTTATGGTTTTAGGTAAAACAGGGGTTAACTTTGGAGCTGGAATGACAGGTGGTGTGGCTTACGTTTATGACCCGGAAGGGGAGATGGAGAGAAACATCAATCCTTCCTACGTATTTATTGATGAGTTAGACAGCGAAGATATAGAAGAGATAAAAAGGCTTCTGACAAAACACAAGGGATACACAGACAGTGAGATAGCATCCCAGATACTGTCTAACTTTGATGAAGAGATAAATAACTTTGTAAAGATTTCTCCTGTTGAGGTGAAAAAACCTGCTGCTGAGACAGATGAAGCAAAACCAGAAGAGAAGAAATAGATTTCACTATTTTTTCCTCTGCAGCTGTTAGAATTTTTATAAAGAAGGAGGAATGTATGAAAAAGGTTGCTGTTTTTATGGGAAGTAAGTCTGACCTTGAGCTGATGGAAAGCTGCTTTGAAACATTGAAAAAGTTTGACATTCCTTTTGATGTCTATATACTTTCTGCCCACAGAACACCAGATGAAGTGTCTCAGGTATGTAAAACTGCAGAGGAAAACTATGGAGTGATAATTGCTGCAGCAGGATTTGCTGCCCATCTGGCAGGAACAATAGCAGGGAAGGTTTCTATTCCAGTTATAGGAATACCTGTGGACAACTCTTCCTTTAAAGGACTGGACTCTCTGCTGTCTACAGTTATGATGCCTCCGGGAGTTCCTGTGGCAACAGTTACCACAGGAAAGGCTGGAGCAGTAAACGCAGCAGTTCTTGCTGCACAGATTTTAGGAGTTGCTTATCCTGAAGTGAGAGAAAAACTCCATCAGTATAAAAAGGAAATGAGAGAAAAGGTTCTAAAGGCAAATGAAGATGCTAAGAAGTTCAGCTATAGCGGTTAGTCTCCTTCTACTGTTTTTGACAGGTATTTCATATGGATGGAAACCACCACGGGAGTTTGTAAAAGCAAAAGTTGTAAAGGTTATAGACGGTGATACCATAATTGTAAAGGTAAGGGAAACAACATTTAATAGAAGAAAAACACTAAAAAACCTTAAGTTTACAGTTAGACTTATTGGGATAGATACACCAGAAAGCCGGCCAAACAGAAGAGCAAAAATCCAGTCAAGAGAGTCAGAAAGGGACATAAAAACTATCATTCAGTTAGGTAAAGAAGCAAAACATTTCACTGAAACTCTCCTCTTTGTTAGAAATGCAGGGAAAAGAAAGATTTATAAGACGGTCTTTTTAGAGTTTGATGCTCAGCCTCAAGATAGATATGGAAGACTTTTGGCGTATGTATGGCTGCCAGATGGAAGAATGCTTAATCAAGAAATAATATGTGGAGGATATGCATATCCCCTCACAATCCCTCCTAACGTAAAGTATGAAAAACTGTTCCGCAGATGTTTCACAGAAGCCCGAGAAAAAAAGAAAGGATTATGGAGGTAACTGCCCTAAATGGAAAAACAGAAAAAAACAGTCACAGGTGTGATAAAGACCATTCTGTTTATTGTTATTGTTGTATCCCTTATCAGAGTATTTCTTGCTCAGGCTTTTAACATACCGTCAGGTTCTATGAAACCTACTCTCCTTGTGGGGGATTTTATCCTTGTTAACAAGCTTGTATATGGAGACTGGAGCATAGGCATTCCCTTTACAGGGATAGACTTTTACAGATACAAAAACAGGATGGCAAAACCAGACAGGGGAGATGTTATCGTTTTTAAATATCCAGAGAACCCAAAAATAGACTTTATAAAGAGGATAATAGGACTTCCTGGGGATGTAGTTGAGGTAAAAAATGATATTGTTTACATAAACGGCAAACCTTTAAAAAGGGTAAAAGCTGGATTTTTTAAGGAAAAAAATGCAAGAGCAGTCAAGTATGTAGAGACTATACCAAGAAAATACACAGGGAAGCAACATAGTTATACTGTTATAGAGATATTTGATGGTGAAGGTAAGGATTTTGGTCCTGTAGAGGTTCCAGAAGGATATTACTTTGTGTTAGGAGACAACAGAGATAACAGCAGAGACAGTCGTTTCTGGGGATTTGTTCCTGATGACTACATTATAGGGCAGGCTTTTGTTATTTACTTTTCTATAGACACCCAATCTCCCGGAATTAGATTTAATAGAATAGGAAAGGTAATCCAGTAAGGAGGTAAGGGTTGGAAACTGTTCTGATAAAAAATGGTTATGTTGTTGACCCTCAGAACAACCTATCTGAAAAGAAAGATATACTGATAGAAAAAGGAGTGATAAAAAAGATATCAGACAGCATACAGCCTCCACCTTACATTGATGTCATAAATGCAGAAAACATGATAATAACCCCTTCCTTCACAGACATTCACGTTCACTTCAGAGATCCGGGACAGACTTACAAAGAAGATATATTTACAGGTAGCCTTTCAGCTGTGGCAGGAGGTTACACAACAGTTGTATGTATGCCCAACACGATACCTGCCATTGATGAGCCGTCCCTTGTTAGATATGTGATAGAGAAGGGAGAAGAAGTGGGACTGTGCAGGGTTTTACCTGCTGCGGCTGTTACAAAAGGAAGAAAAGGAAAAGAACTGACAGAGATGTGGCTTTTGAAGGACGCAGGAGCAGTATATTTCACAGATGATGGTGCTCCTGTTTACAACGCCCACGTAATGCGGAAGGCTATGGAATATGCAGGCTCCATAGGAAGCTTTGTTGCAGACCACTGTGAGGACATAAATCTTTCTCAGGATGGGGTAGCCCACGAAGGAGAAATAGCAGCAGCACTGGGACTGCCTCCTTTACCTCCAGAAGCTGAAGACACAATGGTAGCAAGAGACTGCATTCTGTCTATGCATACAGGAATGCCCGTTCATATATGCCATCTGTCAACGAAGGTTGGTGTTGAGATTATAACATGGGCTAAAGCAATGGGAGCAAAGGTTACAGCAGAGGTAACCCCTCACCATCTGTATCTGACAGACGAAGAATGGCTGGATTTTGACTGCAGGGCAAAAGTTTCTCCTCCTCTTAGAGAGCATGAAGATATTGAAGCATTGAGATGGGCACTGGCATCAGGGATTATAGATATTGTAGCAACAGACCACGCTCCCCATGCCCATCAGGAAAAGATGTTGGAGCACAGCCACTGCCCACCGGGCATGATTGGGCTTCAGTTTGCACTTCCCATAATACTTGAATTGGTAAAAAAAGAGTATTTTGGATTAGACAGGCTTGTTGAGGTGATGTCCATAAATCCTGCAAAAAAGATCGGCATAAAACCTCCCCAGATAAAGGAAGGAGAAAAGGCAGAGCTCACAATATTTGACCCTACAGAAAGCTGGGAAGTAAACGAGGAGACAATAAAATCCAAAAGCAAAAACACGCCACTTATGGGGAGAAAACTGATAGGGAAGGTCAAGTACACATTCTTTAACGGAAAGATAGTTTACAGAGACTGAAACAATGACAGAGATAGACGTTATAAATGCTTTAAAAGAGGTTTATGACCCAGAAATTCCCCTTAATATTGTAGATTTAGGGCTTGTGAAGTCTGTAAACATTAATGATAACAGGCTGAAAGTTATAATGACCCTTACAACACCCCAGTGTCCTTTAGAAAAATACATAATAAGAACTGTAATAAAAACCCTTCACAGACATTTCCCACAGCTTGATGAGATATCAGTTAACATGGATTTCAGCGAGCCGTGGAACGCAGAAAAGATTTCACCTGAAGGAAAAGAAAAGCTCAGAGAGTTAGGCTGGAACCTGTAAAAGATAACAGAACATTCCTGTCAGCAGAGGAATCAGAAAGTTATCATCTGTGAACCATCTCTTGTTGGAAGATATGTTCTCAACAAAAGCAGAAAAAACAGAAATCAGAAAACTGTAAAAAACAGGCACATAAAAAGATAAAACTAAACTATTCAGCATAATACCTCCCAAACTTCCTTCGACAGATTTACCGTTAGGCAGTTTATGTTTTCCCCACAGAAGTCCTACTATCGTAGCAACACCGTCGTAAACAGCAGTAGTAATTATCGCCACTTCCAAAACCTCCTTACTGAAAATCAGCGCAGTCAGACCAATACCGACAGACAGAGAAAAAGCCTGTTTTCCCGGAACAGTTTTTAGATTTTCCTCCCTCTCTAACAGATAGATAATCTTCCAGAACAGGCCTGTCCATCTGTTTTTTATCCTGAGGGCAGAAACAGGAAACAGGACAACAAGCATCAATCCCATTATCAAAGCAACGGCAGTATTACCCCACAGATGGAGAGGAATAAGGAGAGAAAGAGTGCCGAGAATGTGGAACAGTTTACGGGGAATTTCAACCCTTAAATTTCTCATAATACTTTCCTTTTTTTGTATGCTAATATTTTAATCTAACTTAAAGATAGGAGGTGTTTGTTTTGTCTGAGATAAAAATGATTGCCCCTTCTGTTCTCTCTGCAGACTTTTCAAAATTAGGAGAAGAGATTAAAAAAGTGGAAAAAGGGGGAGCTGACATAATACATCTTGACATAATGGACGGCAGGTATGTCCCAAACATAACATTTGGTATACCTGTTGTAGAAAGTATAAGGCCGATAACAGAACTGCCTTTTGATGCTCACCTTATGATAGTAGAGCCTGAAAAATATGTTGAAGATTTTATTAAAGCAGGGGTTAACATGATTTCATTTCATATGGATGCAACAATACATTCCCACAGACTGGTAGAAAAAATAAAAAATCTGGGAGCAAAGGCAGGGGTTGTACTTAATCCTGCAACACCTGTAAATACATTAGAAGAGATAATACACTACATAGATTACGTCCTTATAATGTCTGTTAATCCCGGCTTTGGAGGACAGAAGTTTATACCCCAGACACTGCAAAAGGTAAAAAAGCTGAAAATTCTCATGGAAGAAACAGGAAGAACGGATATATTAATTGAGATTGACGGAGGGATTAAAGAGGAAAATATTAGAGAAGTTTCTGCTGCAGGAGTGAACATTTTCGTTGCAGGAAGCTCTGTTTTTAAAGCAGAAAATCCTGCAGAGGCAGTTAAAAAACTGAAAGAAAAAGTTAGGTTTATAGAGGTGTAAGATGGCGTACGAAATCAGGACTTGGCCTGACAGAATACTGAAACAGAAGATGAAAGAGGTGGACTTTTTTGATGAGAGATTGAAGGAGTATGTTGATGTAATGTTTGAGAGAATGTATCAGCTTGAAGGTGTAGGTCTTGCTGCAAACCAGATTGGAATTCCCTACCAGATTATCGTTATAGACACAAATACCAAAAAGTACGACCAGCAGGAAGGAGAAGAAGGGGTTAAGATGGTTCTGATTAATCCACAGATTGTAAAAAAAGAAGGAGAAATTGAATCAACAGAGGGATGTCTCAGCTTTCCCGGTGTTCAGATAACAATACCAAGAGCAGAGAAAGTTGTAGTAAAGGCAAAAGATATAGAAGGAAAAGATATTGAGATTGAAGGGGAAAACTTTTTAGCTGTTGTTCTCCAGCACGAGATAGACCACATTAACGGAATACCATTCATAAACTACCTCCCACCAGTAAAAAGAAGAATAGTTTTAGACAGATATATGAAAAAGAAAAAGGAGCTTGCAAAAGCAAAATAGGAGGTAGAATTGTTTCCAGATCTTATAAAAATCGGTGATTTCACCATTCACACATACGGAGTTCTTGTTGCTTTAGGGCTGATTGTTTCCTACCTGACTGCTTTATACTTTGGAAAAAAGGAAAGTATAGACACAAAAAAGATTGATAACCTGTTTACATTTACAATTATTGGAGGGCTGGTAGGAGCAAGGATTGCCTACATAATAGAACATCCAGACCAGTTTAAAAATTTTTTTGATTACATAGCAGTATGGAAAGGTGGAATAGACTGGTTTGGAGCTTTTATTGGGGGAGCTTTAGTAATAATATTTTTACTCAAAAAATATAAAATTCCTGTTTTGAAAGCTGGAGACATTGCAGGGATTTCTGTGATAATTGGTCATGCAGTAGGAAGGGTAGGCTGTACCGCGGCAGGGTGCTGTTATGGAAAACCTGTTCCACCTGATTCCCCATTTAGAGATTTAGCTATAACATTTCCGCATCACGAACATTCATCTGCACCTGCAGGTATTCCCCTTTATCCTACACAGCCAGCAGAGGCAGTGGGAAACTTTCTGATATTCCTGTTTCTATTTTTTATTTACAGAAAAAAAAGATTTGACGGTCAGATATTTTCCCTCTACCTTGTTCTGTATGGGTTAGAAAGGTTTGGGCTGGAATTTTGGAGAGGAGTTACACCGCCTATTCCTTACATCGGTCTTACGTGGAATCAGATTGTATCTCTAGGGATGGTCGCTGTAGGAATAATCATCTATTTGTATGGTCGCAGGCGAAATGAAGCTGTTCAGTCTGTTTAACAGAAAGGTTTTTGATATAAAACCGGGACTGGAAAGGATACAGAATGCCCTGAAAGAGACAGGCAATCCCCACAAAAGTTATCCATCCGTCCTTATATCTGGAACAAACGGTAAAGGCTCAACAGCTGCCTTTTTAGAATCCCTGTTCAGAAAGCACGGCTTTAAAACAGGACTGTTCACATCTCCCCATCTGATTGAAGAAAGCGAAAGGTGGCAGATAAACAGAGAAAACATGCCAGACTTACAGCTTGAAGAATACATAAAACAGCTAAAACCTGTAATCCAGAAATATAATCTTTCATATTTTGAGGCATCAGCGCTGATTGCCTTCAGATATTTTGCAGACGAGAAGGTTGACATTGCCGTCCTTGAGGTTGGTCTTGGAGGCAGATGGGATGCAACAAATGTTGTTTATCCTGAGGTATCAATAATAACAAATGTATCCCTTGACCACACACACATATTAGGAAAAACAACATACGAGATAGCAAGGGAAAAGATAGGTATCGCGAGAAAAGACAGACCCCTTGTGATAGGGACACAGCAAACAGAGCTAATATCTCAGGCTGTCATCAATGGAATAAAAGAGATATACCATTATCCGATAGGTTTCCACTACAGGATAAAAAACGGCAGTATGGACTACTTTTTCAAGGAATTAGAGCTAAAAAATCTCAAACCTTCCCTTTCAGGAAAAAGACAGTTTTCAAACTGTGCATCGGCACTCACAGGTTTTCTCCTTTTCTGCAAGAGAAACGGTATAGAAGCTAAGATGAAGCTTATCACAGAAGCAGTATCTTCTACTTATCTGCCGGGAAGAATGGAAAAAATTTCTGAAAATCCATTAATAATAGTTGATGGTGCCCACAACGAAGAAGCCATCATTCAGACCATAAAAGAACTGAAGCAACTGTATCCAGACAAAAAGCTTATAACTGTATTCAGCAGTATGAAAGACAAAAACTGGAAGAGAAACCTCAGTATTGTTTGCCATCCATCACAGAAGGTTATTGTTACTTCCATTCCCGTTTCCCGTTCAATAAAAAGGGAAGATTTGACAGACATTTCAAATGTGTTTTATGCTGAAAATCCGAATGAAGCATTGAAAGTGGCAAAATCAATGTCAGATAGTAGAAGTCTTATACTGATTACAGGTTCCCTCTACCTTGTAGGTGAAGTACTTAAAATAGCAGGAAGGAAAAATGGACGGAATACTGCTGATAGATAAACCTGAAAATATCACCTCAAACAGACTGGTACAGAAAATAAGGAAACATCTAAAAAAGATAACAGGAAGAGACATAAAGGTAGGCCATACAGGAACACTGGACTTTTTTGCATCGGGACTGATGATTATAACAGTTGGCAAGGGAACTAAGATTACAGAGTATCTTCAGGGACTGGATAAGGAGTACGTTGCAACAGGAGAGCTTGGTAAGATTACCGATACTTACGATAGACAGGGAAAGGTTATTCAGGAAAAACCGTATAATATCACACAGCAGGAGCTTGAAAAAATTGTGCTGTCTTTTAGAAAAACATACATGCAGACTCCCCCTCCATATTCAGCAAAGAGAATAAAGGGAACAAGGGCATATAAGCTTGCAAAAAAAGGATTAGAAGTCCCATTAAAACCAAAGAAAGTTACCATATACCAGATACAGCTCCTTGATTTTTCACCTCCTGAATTTACCATCAGGGTTTTCTGTAGCTCAGGGACTTACATCAGAAGCATAATAAAAGAGATAGGAGATTTAGCAGGATGTGGAGCTTACACAAAAAAGCTGAGAAGAACAAAAATCGGAGATTTCAGTGTTGACAGGGCTACAGAGTTAGAAAAATTTCTAACGATGACAGAGAGTGAAACTGAATCTATATTAATATCTGTAAAAGATGCCCTTTATTTTATGCCAGAGATAGTATTGGATAAAGGATTTGACAGAAGGTTTACTATGGGGCAGAGATTTAAAGTTCCCTTCCAGGAAAAGGGAACTGTTAAAGTTCTTGACAGGAAATTAAATCTTCTGGGCATTGGTAAAGTGAAGGAGGAAGGTGTTCTTCAACCTGTAAAGGTGTTTTATAATTAAAATTCTTTTATCTTCGCTCAATCTTCTCTTTCAAAGTTGTATAATAAATTAAAAAAAGGAGATAGGATTGAAAGATTTTATCTCTGTAAACCAGTTAGATGAGAACAGATTTTACCAGATTTATGAAATATTTAAAGACTACAGAGAGAGATACAGAAACGGCCAGACAAAGTTTGAGGATTTAAGAGGCTACTCAGTACTCCTTCCATTCTTTGAAAACTCAACGAGAACAAGAACATCCTTTGAACTTGCAGGGAAGATATTAGGAGCAGATACAATAAACATATCAGGTTCTTCAAGCTCTGTTAAAAAAGGAGAAACCCTGTACGACACGATAAAAACCCTTGAAGCAATGCAGTCAGATTTTATTGTTATGAGACATTACATGTCTGGAGCATCCCACATAGTGGCAAAAAAGGTGAAATCAAAGGTTATAAATGCAGGAGACGGCACAAACGAACATCCATCTCAGGCAGTTTTAGACGCCATAACTATATTAGAAGAAAAAGGAAAAATAGAAGGGCTGAAGATAGCCATAATAGGGGATATTCTCCACAGCAGAGTTGCACGGTCTCAGATAAAACTGTTCCACATGCTTGGAGCAGAGATTACACTGTGTGGTCCTCAGACAATGCTTCCAAGACACATGGAGCAGTTTGAGGTTGATTTTATAACTACAGATGTTAATGATGCCCTGAAAGACAAAGATGTAGCTGTATTTTTAAGAATACAGCTTGAAAGACAGAAAAAAGTATTTTTCTCAACACTTAACGAATACTCTATAAAGTACGGTCTAAATCAGGAAAGAATTCACCTTCTTAAAGAAGATGCTATTATTATGCATCCTGGCCCTGTTAACAGAGGAGTTGAGATACAGAGTGAGCTGGTATACGGCACCAGAACAGTTATACTGCAGCAGGTTGAGAATGGTTTATTCACAAGAATGGCCATATACAAATTCCTTTTAAATCAATAATTTCAGCTTGAATAAAAAATCAAACAGTGTTATATTTTTATTTTCAAAATCAGGAGGAGTAAATTGAAAAGGGATTTTTTGAATATCTCTGACCTTACCAGAGAAGAGGTTTTGGAAGTTATAAAATATGCAGGAAAACTAAAGAAAAACAGATTTTCAGACCAGAGTCTGAAAGGCAAATCTATCGGACTTATTTTTATGAAACCCTCAACAAGAACAAGACTTTCTTTTGAGGTTGGCGTTTATCAGATGGGAGGACAGCCCCTTTATATAACAGGCTCTTCAACCCAGCTCAGTAGAGGTGAAGATATAAAAGATACTGGAAGGGTGATGTCCAGATATTTAGACGGTATTGTTATCAGAACATATTCACACAGCGAAACTGAGCAGCTTGCAAAATATTTTGATGGACCTGTAATTAATGCCCTGACAGATTATCTCCATCCCTGTCAGATACTGGCAGATCTCCAGACTATATACGAACGGTTTGGAACACTAAAAGGTATAAAGATTGCTTATGTAGGAGACGGTAATAACGTGGCAAACACATGGCTTATAGCGGGAGGTTTAATGGGTCTAAATGTAAGTGTAGCCACTCCAGAAGGATATGAACCCTCAGGAAAAGCAGTGTATGAAGCTGTAAATCTGTGTAAAAATTCTGGAGGGAAAATATTCCTGACCAATGACCCAGTAGAAGCAGTAAAAGGTGCAGATATTATATATACAGATGTATGGGTCAGTATGGGACAGGAAGGAGAAAAGGAAAAAAAGGAGCATTTCAGAGGTTTTACTGTAAACAGAGAACTTTTAAGACACGCTTCAAAAAAAGCTATTGTGATGCACTGTCTTCCTGCCCACAAAGGTGAAGAGATAACAGAGGAGATATTTGAACAGTTTTCTGATGTGATATTTGAGCAGGCAGAGAACAGACTCCACGCACAAAAGGCATTGATGAGTTTACTATTTAAATAAATGGGAGGTTAAACATGGCTGAAAAAAGGAAAAAAACTGTTTACAGAAGACACGACAGAAACCCTATACCCCTGTTAGAACCTGAAAGGAGAAAACATACATTCAAGGAGTTTATACTTGGATTTGGGCATACAGCTGCAAAAGATGAATCTTTTAGATGTATCTTATGTAGGAAAGCTCCATGCACTCCTTCCTGCCCAGTTGAAAGTGAGATGGAAAAATGGATAGAAAAGATACAACAAGATGACATATGGGGAGCATACAAAATATTGAGAGAGAAAAACCCGTTTTCTTCTGTATGTGGGAGAGTATGTCCTCAAGATAGATTGTGTGAAAGCACCTGTGTTCTCACATTCAAAGATAACGGTCAGGCAGTCAGTATAGGAGGCCTTGAGAGATTTGTTGGAGATTCTGTGAGGATGTCTGGGATAGAATGGGTTGATGAAAAAGAGCCCCCAACAGGTAAAAAAGTTGCAATTGTTGGAGCAGGACCGGCAGGACTGGCAGCTGCATACTTTCTCGCAAGAAAAGGGCACTCTGTAACAGTATTTGAGGCTCTTCCATTCACTGGTGGAGTTATGAGATACGGAATACCAATGGCAAGATTGGACAGACATGCCCTTGATTTTGAGATAGAGCTTATAAAAAAGTTAGGGGTTGAAATAAATACAGGAGTAACAATTGGAAAAGACATTCCAATTCAGACATTAATGGAAAACTTTGATGCCATATTCCTTGCTGTTGGTTCTGGAAGAGGAAAAAAGATGGGCATTCCGGGAGAAGACCTAAAAGGGGTTTACACAGCTATAGGCTTTCTTATGAAGCTGAACGTGGGACACACCCATCCACTGCTTGCTCCTGAGGAAGATGTGGATTTGCCAAAGAACAAAAAGGTATGCGTGATAGGAGGAGGATTTACAGCTGTTGATTGTATGATTACTTCTATAAGACTGGGCAATGAAACTCATCTTGTTTATAGGAGAACAAGGGACACCTCTTCAGCGAAAGATGAAGAGTGGGACCACTTAGCAGAAGAAGGAGCAATCTTCCACTGGCTGACTCAGCCTATAGAAGTTATAGGTAATGAGAAAGGAGAAGTTGTGGGTCTGAAATGTATAAAGATGGAACTTGTTCCAGACGAAAAAGGAGGAAGACCAAGACCAAAACCTGTGGAAGGTTCTGAGCATATAATAGAGTGTGATGCAGTAATTATGGCTGTAGGACAGGGATACAACGATGTTGCATATAAAAACATACCTGGTCTTAAAATAGATAAATGGAATAATTTATCTACTGTTGACAGCAAATATAGGACAAACGTTGAAGGAATATTTGCCGGTGGTGATGTGGTCAACGGTGGTGATACGGTAGTTACAGCTATCAGACATGGTAGAGATGCAGCTGAAGCAATACACGAATATCTTATGACTGGTAAATGGGAATACGAAGGGGAGGAATAAAAACCTCCCTTTTACATATAAAAAGATGGAGGGGAGAGCATGGAAGTGTGGGAGTTTATAGATAAAAAGAAACTCATATTTGTCCTTGAGAGAGCCACAGAAAAAGTAACATTACGACTGAAACTACTCCCTCTTGACCATGAGAGATTTATTCGTTCACTTGCCAAGGTAAATTTTGATGTGATACAAATGAAGGCGGAAGGATGGAACATTATTTCATCTAAGTATCACATATCACCTGTAATTTTTTCAGGAATGTGGAGTGAGAAATATGCTCTTTTTGTAGATAAAGATTACGTGATTATAACAGAAACACCTTCAGAACTTATTAAGTTTGGTGATTACGTAAGCTCTACATCAGTAACAGACCTGATTATGAACCCTCACATAGAAGTAGCTGCCGTTATTTCTCCATGTGCAGATGAATACGATATTAAAGGAGACCTCAACGATGCAGAGATTTCTTTACTAAACAAAATAGTTCACTCATCTGATACACTATCAGAGCTTATAGGAGAAATGCTTTCTCTTCTGTCAGGAATGATATGGTATCCACAAAAAGGCTGGCTGATTGTAGGAGAGGAACATTCTCTAATTTCTTTTTACGGAAAATGGATTATCATAAATACAGAAAAACTGAAAAAAATTCTTACAGAGGGAGAGCATCCCTCCGTTTAGTCAGGTATTACTCTTATAAGGCATTCATCTGGATTTACCTGGTCTCCTTCTCTAACAAAAACTTCTTCTACTGTTCCATCAATGGGAGAATGTATCTCATTTTCCATTTTCATAGCTTCTACGATTAAAAGAACATCTCCTTTGTTAACTTTATCCCCTGCTGAAACTTTAACAGATACTACTTTACCAGGCATTGGAGAGCTTATATCTCCGACATCAACAGCCTTAGGTCTTTTGCCTGCTGGAATACCTCCTTCTGATGGAAGAGTTTCCATTTTTTCTCCAACTTCAATCTCCCTTATAGGCTGGACAATAGTCTCTTCAAGCCTTCCATCAACCCTAACAAAGTAAGGGGTTCCACCTTCAACAGGACTTCCTACGCCAGCTATCTGTATGTGATACGTTTCTCCATGGAGTGTGATATTAAACTCTATCGGTGCCTTTGTTGTGCATGCTTCTTCTTCTGTTATTTCTTCCACTTCAGGTGGCAGTGCTTCTCCTTTTTCAAATTTTTCTCTCCACTCAAAGAACTCTTTTGCTACCTGAGGGAACAGACAGTAAGAGATTATATCTTCTTCACTTCTTGCTCCAACCTTCACGGCCTCTTCTGAACATCTGTCCATTTCAGGTTCTAAAAGGTCGGCAGGTCTAACTTCTATAGGTTTTTCATCTCCGATAATCTTCTCCATTATTTCCGGCTTTATAGGAGCTGGAGGTCTTCCATACAGCCCCTTAACGTAATCTTTTGTTTCTTTTGTAACGACCTTGTATCTTTCACCCTGAAGAACATTAAGAAGTGCCTGTGTTCCAACTATCTGTGACGTAGGTGTAACAAGTGGAGGATAACCGAGGTCTTCTCTGACCCTTGCAACTTCCTCTTTAACCTCGTCCAACTTGTCAAGGGCATCGTTTTCCTTTAGCTGTGTTATAAAGTTTGACATCATTCCGCCAGGTATCTGGTGTATCAGAACCTGAGAGTCAGGCCATTTTTCTGCTGTATCGTATTTTTTGTACTTTTTCCTTACCTCTTTCAGATATTCTGCTACCTCTTCAACAATTTTTAGATCAATCTTTGTTTCATATCCAAACTCTTTCAGAACATAAACCATTGTTTCGTTAGGTGGATGGGCTGTCAGCCACGACCAGGTAGAAACATCTGTATCTATAATGTCTGCTCCAGCTTCAACAGCTTTCAGGAGTGTCATCTCTGCCATAGCTGCTGTGGACTGGGCATGAAGATGAACAGGTAGTTTAATTTCCTCTTTAAGCCTTTTAACTAATTCGTATGCAACCTTTGGAGAGAGTATTCCGGCCTGGTCTTTTATTGATATGATGTCAACTCCAAGGTCTCTTAGCTGTCTTGCTATTCCTACAAAGTAATCAACAGTATGGACAGGACTGATTGTGTAAGATAAAACGCCTTTTACTATCTTTCCTTCTTCTTTTGCTACTGATATGGCAACCTCCATATTTCTTACGTCGTTCAGTGCATCAAATATCCTGAATACGTCAATACCATTTTCTGCTGCCTTTTTTACAAAAGCCTCAACAACATCGTCTGCATAATGTCTGTAACCAACAACATTCTGACCTCTCAGTAGCATTTCTAACTTTGTGTTTGGTGCAGTTTCTTTAAACTTTCTCAGTCTTTCCCATGGGTCTTCCTTTAGATATCTAAGACAAACATCAAATGTTGCTCCTCCCCACACTTCTAATGACCAGAAACCTGCCTTATCTAACTTTTCAGCAGCAGGTAAAAGGTCTTCTGTTCTTACCCTTGTAGCAAGAAGACTCTGTTGCCCATCCCTTAGCGTAACATCTGTAAATTCAATGGTTCTACCCATCACCTTCTCCTGTGATTGTATTCCTTGTAAAGACTTCCTATATTATACAATAATTTAAATATTATAAAGTTGGGGGAGAAAACTGTGATTTTAATTTTTGGTAAAGGAACAACAGGAAAATATCTATCTGAATTTATGAAAAGAAGGAAAATACCTTTTATAGTAAGAGATGATACAGACTTCAGTTTAGATGACATTAAGGGAGTAAATCTTATTGTTACTTCTCCGGGAGTTCCTTTTTATCACCAGATTTATAAAATAGGAAGAAAATACGGCATTGAAGTAATAGGAGATGTTGAGTATGCATACAGATTATTTAAGGGAAGAATAATAGCTGTTACAGGAACTGATGGAAAGAGCACCACGACATACTTTTTAAGTGAGTTTTTAAGGGAAAAAAAACCGTTTGTAGGAGGAAACTATGGAGAGCCTTTCATAAATGCAGTGGAACAGAAAAAGAGTTTAGCAGTTTTAGAACTTTCTTCCTTTCAAATCTACTCTACAAAAAATTTTAAACCAAACATAGGAGTTTTACTTAATGTATCTACAGACCATTTAGACTGGCATAGAAGAAGAAATCACTATCTCTTATCTAAGCTGAAAATGTTTAAAAATATGGATAAAGGCAGTATAGCAGTCCTGAATTATGACAATGAAATTGTGAGAAATGTTCTAACGAAAGGAAAAAAATACTACTTTTCCGTAAAGTTACTTCCCTCTCAGGTTGAAGGTATATTTACATGCAGAAATAGGCTTATTTTAAAAGTAGGCAAGAAACTGCACAAAGTAGACATTTCTGGATTTAAACTCAAGGGAGTCCATAATCTGCAAAATCTTATGGCTGCCACTCTTACTGCATATTTATGTGGCGTTCCTTTAAAAAAAATAGAGGGAAAAATTCCACAGCTGGAATCTTTACCCTTTAGGATACAGTTTGTAGGTGAGAAAAATGGAGTGTTGTTTTACAACGATTCTAAATCAACAACCGTCCAATCTGTTATGAGAGCCGTTGAAAGTTTCTCTGAAAGAAAAGTTCACCTTATTATTGGGGGAATATATAAAGGAGGAGATTTTTCTGTCTTAAGCAGCTACAGCAATATAGAGTATGTATACATATATGGTAGGGATAGACATATTCTAAAAGGAATGATAGAGAAAGCCATTGTTACCAGAGAGTTACAATCTGCAGTAAAGAAAGCTTTTAAGAATGCCGAAAAGGGAGATGTAATTCTTTTTTCTCCAGGATGTTCAAGTTTTGATATGTTTAAAAATTATGTAGATAGAGGAGAAAACTTTAATCAGATTGTGGAAAGTTTAGATAAATGATTAGAAATTTCTATTTTGATAAAATTCTTGTTATCTGTTTTTTTATCCTGATAATATTAGGGATTGTATTTGTTTTTAGTGCCACCTCAACACCCTCACTGATTAATCACAAAGACCCTTTCCTCTATTTAAAAAAGCAGACCCTTTGGGCTTTTTTCTCTGTGTTTGTTATATTTATCTCTTATCTTATTCCTATAGATTTCTGGAAAAAGGTAGCCTATCCTCTTATGGTAGTTTCCATTGTTTTTCTAATACTGGTGTTTTTATTTCCTGCTGAAATTAAAGGAACTCACGTAAAGAGGTGGATAGATTTAGGTGTAGTAAGGTTTCAGCCTTCAGAGCTTACAAAACTGGCTGTAGTAATGTTTACTGCTAACTACATATCAAAAAAAGAGGTAATAAAGGACTTCCTTAACAGCTGGTCTTTTGTTATAGGGATGTTTTTGTTTCCTGCTATTGCTATAATGCTTGTGCTGATAGAACCTCACAAAGGTGCAGCTATATTTATAACAATTCTCTTATTTGCAATTTTAGTATCTTCTAAAGTTCCTGTAAAAAAATTACTACTGTTGCCAGCTATTTTCTTTCCCTTGTTTCTATTTTTTATCTTCAGTTCAGATTATGCCCTGAAAAGGGTAGAAGCACTTATAGACCCTGTTCACAACAGAACAGGCATAAGTTATCAGGTGTTTCAATCTATACTTGCATTTGTAAAAGGGGGATTAGTAGGAGAAGGAATTGGTGGAGGAACACAAAAATTAAAGTATCTACCTGAAATACATACAGACTTTATATTTGCTCTTATTGGAGAAGAGACAGGATTTATAGGAGCATTATCTATTATAATAATATTCCTTATTATACTTTATAGAGGTATAAAAATAAGTCTTGAGCTTGAAGATACATTCTCACAGATTCTTGGAGTTGGCATAACCTACATGATAGTAATGCAGGCTCTCTTTCATATTGCAGTAAATGTAAGTCTCTTTCCACCAACAGGCTTTACCCTACCGTTTATTAGTTATGGTGGTTCTTCATTAATGGTTTTCTCTGTAGCTGCAGGTATACTTCTTAGACTTTCAAAAGAACCTAAATCAAGCATTTACAGTAGGTGGAAAATATGAAATTTTTTATTGCAGGTGGAGGGACTGGAGGGCATTTTTATCCAGCCTTGGCAGTAGCTGAAGAATTAAAAAAAAGAGGAGCTAAAATTTACTACTTTGGAACAGAAAAAGGTATTGAAAGTAAAAAAGATTTCCCATCGGAAAAGAAATTTCTGTATAACATCACAGGAGTTAGGGGAAAAAACAGTCTTCATGCTGTTTTATCTGGTTACAAACTATTGAGAACATCGTTATCTATTGCAAAAATTGTAAAAAAAGAAAAACCTGATGCTGTTTTGTGCTTCGGAGGTTATACATCAGTTCCCTTAGGTTTGGCAGCAGTGATGACAGGAGTGCCTTTATTTATTCACGAACAAAACTCTGTCCCTTCTTACGCAAATCTTTTTCTTTCTAAATTTGCTAAAAAAATATTTCTCACATTTGATTACTCAAAAAAGTTTTTTAGTGAAAAAAAAGCAGTTGTTACAGGTTTACCTGTCAGAAAACAGATAAAAGACGACATAAACGAAGAAAAAACGATAGCTCGTAAAAAGCTTGGCTTAAAAGACAAAAAGACAGTATTAATTTTTGGTGGTAGTCAGGGTTCAAAAAGATTGTCACAGATAGGTTTTGAGCTTGCTAAAAATCTCAGAGATATCCAGTTTATAGTAATTGGAGGAAAGCATTACCAAAAACCTTCCCACATACCAGAAAACAGTTATTACTTTGAGTATATAGACAGGATAGGACTTGCTTATGCATCTTCAGATATTGTAATATCAAGGTCAGGAGCATCCTCCACATACGAGATAATGCTTTCAGGGAAGTTTGCTATATTTGTTCCGTATCCCTACGCAGCTTCAGACCATCAGTTTTTTAATGTATTCTGGTTAGAAGAAAAAGGTTTATGTAAAGTTATCAGAGAAAGTGATTTATCTGTGGAAAATATAATACCTGTCTTAAAAAGTGAAGAACTTCCTTTAAAAAAAATTGAAAAAGGTCTTAAGAATCTCAGTGTTTATGACAGTGAGAAAATTATTGTAGACAGGATGTTAGATGAGCTGGATAAACTTTGAAGAGTTTGTTGACCTTTCAAAACTGTGCACCATAAAGATTGGAGGTAAAGCAAGAAAACTTTTTATACCTAAGACAGCTGAAGAAGTAAAAAATCTTCTCATAGAGTCTCTCTCTTCAGGAAAAAAATTTTTCCCTATCGGTATAGGGAGCAATGTAGTATTTTCAGATGGAACATTGGAACATATATTTCTTCTAACCAGAGAGCTAAAAAAAGTAAAACTGTGGCAGGAAAATAATTTCTTTTTTATTGAAGCTGAAGCAGGAGTTAGCTTTAGAACGATACGAGATATAGCTGTTAAATACAATTTAGAAGGTTTTGAAAGTCTGTCAGGTATACCTGCAACTGTAGGAGGTGCAGTGGTAATGAATGCAGGTGCCTACGGAACAGAAATAGCAGACATTTTAGAAAAAGTTTACTGGATATCTCAGAAAGGAGAGTTAAAAGTTTTTAACAGAAAAGAGATACCATTTTCTTACAGAAAATCCCCTTTTCAAGAAGAAGGTTTTGTTTACAAAGTGGTAATAAAACTGAAACCTTCTGAAAGGGATATAAAGAAAATAATAAAAGAACACCTTGAGGAACGGAATAAAAAACAGCCTTTAAACTATCCAACTTCTGGTTCAACATTTAAAAACCCAAAAGAAAAGCCTGCAGGATATCTGTTAGAAAACGCAGGTATGAAAGGATACAGGATTGGAGATGTAGCATTTTCTGAAAAACATGCTAACTTTCTCATTAATTTAGGAAAAGGAAGATTTAAAGATTTAAAGAAATTAATAGAAACAGCCGAAAAAAGAGTAGGGGATTTATATCAAATTAAACTTGAAAGGGAAATAAAGATTGTTGAGTAACTTAAAAGTAGCTCTTGTTTATGGAGGAAAGTCTTCGGAAAGGGAAATATCTATAAAAAGTGGAGAAGCTGTAGAGAAGGCTCTACGAAGACTAAATCTCCCGTTTAGAGTATTTGACCCTATTAATGTAGAAGAATTTATAAATGAAATACTAAAATATCAACCAGATGTCGTTTTCAATGTGTTGCACGGAAAAAATGGAGAAGACGGCAGTATTCAGGGACTGTTTGAGGTTTTAGGCCTTAAATATACAGGCTCTCCTGTAAAAGCAAGCTCAATAGCAATGGATAAATCTATGGCAAAAAGTATTGCAAAATGTATTGGCGTTAACACCCCTTACTGGATAACAGTTAAAAGTGTTAAAGAAGTAGAAGATTGGAAAAACTACCCTGCTGTAGTAAAGCCAAATTCTGAAGGTTCTTCTATAGGTGTAAGTATAGTTAAGGACAGTAATCAGTTGTATGATGCAGTGGCAGAATCTCTAAAAATAGATGAAGAAGTCGTAATAGAAGAGTTTATACAGGGCAGAGAAATTACTGTGAGCATACTAAATGGAGAAGTTTTAGAACCTATAGAAATTGTAGTAGAAGAGGGCTTTTATGACTTTCACAACAAATATCTGTCAGACAAAACAACATATATTACCTCTCCACCATTGGAAGAAGGTGTAAGAAAAAAGATAGAAGAGGATGCATTAACTGTTTACAAAACAATAGGGTGTAGGGGAGCTGCAAGGGTGGATTTTATACTTAGAAACAACAAACCTTACTTTTTAGAAATCAACACAATTCCCGGGATGACAGACCACAGTCTTTTACCAAAGGCTGCTGAAGCCTGTGGAATTAGCTTTGATGAACTTGTTATTAAAATAATAGAAGGGGCAATAAATGAAAAGTAAGAAGACAAAAATAGTAATAGGGGGAATGTGGATAATTATCTGTGCTTCTTTTGGATTCTTCTCACCTACCATTCCTTTTGTAAAAGAATTTTTTGAGATAAAAAAAGTTTACGTCAAAGGAACAGACAAATTTAAAAAAGAAGATATAAAAAAAATATTTGAAAAAGAAAACTGGTTTTTTATTGATAAAGAAAAAATAAAAAATAAACTTAAAAAATTTAATTTTGTTAAAGATGTAGAGGTAAATAGATTATTTGTAGGTAACATAGACCTTGTTATCTTGGAGAGAATACCTTTTGCTGTTATACATTACAAAAATAAAAGGTATCTGATAGACGAAGAAGGAGTAAGGCTTTCAGAAAAATATTATAAAATAACAGGGGAACTTCCCCATCTATACTATAATGATAAATATATTAGTAAGGACAAACTGGCAAAAATTAAGCTCCTTAAAGAAGAGTTTAAAGGAAAAATGAGATTTAAAAAGTTTTATGTATACAAAAGTCAGATTGCTTGCAGAACAGAAGATGACAAAGATATTATATTCAGTATAGAAGACATAGAAAAAAGTATAAGTAGAGCAAAAGCTTTCATGAAGAGAGTCAGTATAAACCAGTTTAAATATTTAAACTTTAGTTTTGAACATATGGTAATAGCAAGGAGATGAAAATGGGAAAGGAAAACGTATTGATAGTATTAGATATTGGAACCTCTAAAATCACTACATTAGTGGGAGACATTGATGATACAGGAGAGATTCACATAGTTGGATTTGGAGAAGCTTACTCTTCTGGTATAGAAAAAGGTATAGTAGTAAAACCTCATGACGTTATAAAAGCTATAAGAAGATCTGTGGATACTGCAGAAAATGTAGCAGGAACAAAAATAAGTGGAGTTATTGCAAACATTAGTGGATATCATATTGAATGTAGAAACGATATAGAAAAAGTAGAATTTAACACATCTCAAAAAATAGTAACCCAGGCAGACATAAACCAGTTAATACAGAAAGTTGCTTCAAAAATACAGCCAGAAAAAGAAAACCTGGAAATAATTCATATTCTTCCTAAAAAATACATATTAGATGATGAAGATGAAGTAATAGACCCTGTAGGACTTGTTGCTTCTAAATTAGAAGGGAGATTTCACATCGTGTTAGACAAACTTAACGCTTATACGAACCTTAAAAAAGTTATAGAGTCTGCAGGCCTGAGAGTTGTTGATTTTGTTGCAAATCCTGTTGCTTCTTCTTATGCCACTTTATATCCAGAGGAAAAAGAGATGGGAATTGCCGTCATAGATATTGGTGCAGGGACTACAGATGTGGCAGTTTACAAAGACGGCAGCATAGAATACATAAAATCATTTCCAGTAGGTGGAAATCAGGTAACTATGGATATTGCCCATAGGTTCAAGGTTTCAAAAGATGAAGCAGAAAATTTAAAAATAGATTACGGAGCTGCTATAACAGAAGCAGCCCAAAATGAAATTATAGAAGTCTATCCCCGGGGAAGTGAAGAACCTGTCCATATTGACCAGATAGACCTCGTAGATACAATTGAGGCAAGGTTATCAGAGATATTTGAGATAGTAAAAAAAGACCTTGAAGAAAAAGGTATTTTTGAAAGAATAAACGGAGGTATAGTTCTTACAGGAGGAGTCGCAAACACCTTTTACATAAAGGAGCTTGCAGAGAGCGTGTTTGGTTTAGATGTAAGAATTGGTAAACCTAAAGACTATACTGGGTTTAGTGATAAGGTTGCATTTCCTCAATATTCCACCTCTATAGGAATGCTTCTTTTTGCAAAGAGCAAGTTACCTGCATCGTCAGGAATAGTAACCCCTAATTCTTCAAATTTTGATATATTAAGAATAGGTAAAAGTATTATTGAGAAAATAAAGACGATTTTTTAATCTGGGAGGCTGATTATGGAGAACTTTGATTTTGAGTCTAAAAATCCCTCAAAAATAAAAGTGTTCGGCGTAGGTGGTGGTGGAAGTAATGCTGTTGCAAGAATGTATCAGGAAGGATTAAAAGATGTTGAGCTGTTTATCGTAAACACAGACATGCAACACTTAAATTCGTTACCAGTCCCAAATAAGATACACATTGGAGAAACAGTTACCAGGGGATTAGGTGCCGGTTCAAAACCTGACATTGGAGAAGAAGCTGCAAAGGAAAACATAGAAACAATAAAGCAGGCAATGGAAGGTGCAGATATGGTATTTATTGCAGCAGGACTGGGAGGTGGAACAGGAACAGGGGCATCTCCTGTTATTGCACAGGCTGCAAAAGAGATGGGAATTCTTACTGTTGCTGTTGTTACGAAACCTTTTGATTTTGAAGGTCCAAGAAGAGCACAACTTGCAGAAGAAGGTTTAAAAAAATTAAGAGATGTTGTTGATACTTACATAGTAATACACAACCAGAAATTAGCAACTATAGCAGGAAAGAGATTCACTTTCAGTGAAGCTTTTAAGTTAGTGGATAGTATTCTGTATAAAGCTGTTAGAGGAATAACAGACCTTATACTTGCTCCAGGTCTTGTTAATGTTGACTTTGCTGATGTTAAAACAATTATGGAAGGTGGAGGAAAAGCACTTATTGGTGTTGGTTCTGGTAGGGGAGAAAACAAAATAGAAGAAGCTGTAATTTCAGCAACAACATCCCCCTTATTGGAAGGAACTTCTATACAGGGAGCAAGGAGACTACTGATAAATGTTGAAGTAAGTATGGACTTGTCTTACGCTGATGTAGAAGAGGCAGTGGCTCAAATTAGAGAGCAAGCCCACGAAGATTCCCACATTATATTTGGAGCATCTCTCAGTCAGGAAATAGAGGATGAAATTAGAATAACTGTTGTAGCTACAGACTTTGAAAGTGAAAAACCTTCAGAAGTTAAAACAAAAAAACTAATTGAGAGGAAGATTCATAGAAAGCCTTTGTCTAATGAAAAGGAAGAAGTAAAAGAAGAACCTCAAGTTCCTGGTTCACTCATAAATGAAATAGAATATGAAGACCTTGACATTCCTGCATACATAAGAAAAAGGAAAGGTGAGATTAATTGAATGCAGGATTTGAGGATACAAAGTATGAGAGGCTGTTGAAAGTTATTAACTCTATCAGCTTAGCTAACACTTTAACTTTATCCCGTTTGTTTATTACACCGGTTCTGATTTTTTGTATTTTAGAAAACATGCATCTCTTTTCTGGAATACTTGTTATTGTAGCTGTTCTTACAGACTGGTTAGATGGCATTATTGCCAGAAAAAAGAATGATGTTACTAAACATGGAGAACTCCTTGACCCTGCTGTTGATAAGATATTTACTATCTCTATTTTAACTGCATTTGTAGAGAAGAGTATTGTATCTTCTTTTGTAATATTCCTTATAGTTACGAGGGAAATGATTGTTACGTGGCTCAGAAGTGTGTTAGTAAATAAAGGGGTGGTAGTCCCAGCATCTATTTACGGTAAAATCAAAACTACCCTCCAGCTTTTGTCTATTTTCCTTCTCTCAATAAATGTTGTAAGTATTGGGATATTAGTTTTATGGTTTTCTATAGTTATTGCATATTATTCAGCATTTGATTACTTTAAAATATTTATCAAGAAAAGAGCCTGGGAATAAAATGAGCGTTTTATACCTTATTTTTACTTATGTAATAGCTTCTATTCCCTTTGGATACATTATTGGAAAAATTTTAGGTAAAGATGTAACAAAAGTGGGCAGTGGTAATATTGGAGCTACTAATGTTGCCAGAACAATAGGAAAAAAAGCAGGGGCTCTTGTTCTTATACTGGATATGTTTAAGGGCTTTATTCCTGTTTATCTATCAAAAATATACTTTTATCCTGTCTATGGGGACAAGTATGTAGCAGCTGTTGCTATTACTGCAGTTTTTGGCCACTGTTTTTCTATATTTATGAAGTTTAAAGGTGGGAAGGGAGTTGCAACTGGAATAGGTGTGCTCCTGGCTCTCTCCCCTAAAGTTGCTTTTATTGTAATTATTCTCTGGATGGGGATTTTTCTTACCACAGGATTTGTTTCTCTTGCGTCTATAATATCTGCTTTTGTGTCATGGATAGCTATGAATTACATAGATGGAAATTATTATTATACCCTTGCCACTTTGCTTGCATCTGCTCTGATAATTTTTAGACATTCTTCTAACATAGATAGACTTATAAAGGGAACAGAGAATAGATTTATCTATAAGTAGTTACTTTTTCCTACATACTCTCGTAACCTGTTCCACGTCTTTAATAGAAGATATAAGCCGTATTATTTTCTGAAGATGTTCTAAATTTTTTACAGATATTTTAACGTCCATTATGGCTTTCCCATCTCTTCTCGTTCTGATATTTGCTCCTGATATGTTTGTTTTTGTTGACGCAATAACAGAAGAAACGTTAGCAAGGAGACCTGGCTTATCTTTTGTAACAATTCTTAAATATGCAGGGAAAACAGTATTGTTTATTTCAGATTTCCACACTGCATTTATAGCTCTTTCTGGTTCTGTTTCTAATGTTTTTCGTGCATTGGGACAGTTTTTAGAATGGATAGATATTCCTTTTCCCTTTACTATAACTCCTATAATCTCGTCTCCTGGTATAGGACAACAACATTTTGCTATTGTGGATAGAATGTTTGAAATGCCGTCAACTTCAATAGCAACGTCTCTATCAGAAATACTTTTTGTTTCTGACTGACTTTTCTGTTTAACTGTTTCTCCCCTTAAGAACCTTACAACTTTGTTAGGAGATATTTTTCCCTCTCCTATTGAAATAATAAAATCTTCAAATGTTTTAAAGCTAAATCTATTAAGAAGGCGTTTTTTTTCGTCTTCTGTAAGGTCAGAAATACTTTTCCCAACTTTTCTTAAAAATTTATCTAATAACTTTTCTCCAAATCTTAATGCTCTTTTTCTTTCTAATTTAGAGAGATATTGTTTTATGTTTGTCTTTGCTTTTGAAGTAACTACGAACTTTAGCCAGTCTCTACTGGGTTTGTGGTATTTTGCTGTTATTATTTCAACTACATCACCACTTTTTAATCTGGTATCTAACGGCACCAGTTTACCGTTAACTTTAGCTCCTGATGTTTTATGTCCCACCTGCGTGTGGATAGCATATGCAAAATCAACGGGAGTTGAACCTGAGGGTAGTTTTATTAAATCTCCTTTTGGAGTGAAAACGAATATTTCTTCGTTAGCAAGGTCTCCTTTAACTGAAGATATAAGCTCCGTGCTGCTATTTCCCTTTATGGAATCTAATATATTTCTTAACCACGTAAAAGAGTTAAGGTCTTTTTCTGATAGATATTTTCCTCCTTTATATCTCCAGTGAGCAGCTATTCCTTCTTCTGCTATTTTATGCATCTGGTGAGTTTTTATCTGTATCTCAACAAATTTCCCCCCTGGGCCAACTACTGTTGTATGAAGGGCTTGGTACATATTTGATTTAGGTAGTGAGATGTAATCTTTAAATCTTCCAGGAACAGGAGACCATGTAGAGTGTATAAGTCCTAAAACTAAATAACAGTCTCTTATGGAGTCTAATATTATTCTTATACCGTATATGTCATATACATCACTTAGGCTTATACCTTTTCTTACTGTTTTTTCATATATGCTGTATATATGTTTAGTCCTATACTGTATCTCGCCTTTTATGCCGTGATTTCTTAAAAGTTCTTCTATTTTAGGCACTATCTCTTCAGATAAAAACTTTTCTTGTTTGTTTTTAGACTCTGCGATGTATGTGGTTATTTTTTTATACTCTTCAGGATTAGTATACATAAAGGATCTGTCTTCTAATTCACTCTTTATTTTCCAGAGCCCAAGTCGTGCTGCCAAAGGAGCATAGATTTCTAAAGTTTCTCTGGCTATTCTTTTTCTTTTTTCTTCTGGTAGAGGTTCTAATGTCCTGATGTTATGTAGTCTATCTGCTAACTTTACTAAAATAACTCTTATGTCTTCTGCCATAGATACAATCATTTTTCTGAAATTTTCAGCTTCTGCTTCTTCCCTGCTCTGAAACTGGTACTTCCCAATTTTAGTAACGCCGTCAACAATTTTTGCTACTACATCTCCAAACTGTTTCCTGATTTCTTCTAAAGTGGTGTCTGTATCTTCAACAACATCATGTAAAAGAGCAGCAATTATAGAAGTTTTGTCTAATTTAAGCTCCGCAAGGGTTTTAGCTGCTTCAATTGGATGGATGTAGTATGGCTCCCCTGATTTTCTAAACTGTCCTTTGTGTTTTTCAATAATAAAATCTATAGCTTTTTTTATATCTTCAATATCTTCCTGTTTTAGATAATCTAACTTATTTATAAGCTCCTCTGATGGTTGTTTTTCTAAAACCTTAGCCATAACTTACCTGCAAATAGTATTAATAGTATTAACTACTAATAATATTGTTAAATATATAAAAATCAAGTTTTATATTACCGCTTCAATCCAGTTATCTCCTAAATCCTTTAATATTTCAAGGGAAGGGTCATAATTCTTTTTTATGTCATCAAGTATCATATATAGCTGGTCTACACAGTCTGGAGATGTTAAAAAATCTAATATCCCTTTCTTTCCACTTCTTGTCCGGGGCAGTGCTATTCTACCGTGTCCATCAACAACCATAGATATAAAGTTAAGTTTTTCTGGATTTACCTTTACTACAAGATTTATGCTTTTTCTTGGTGGGTTATTTATCTTTTTGCTTATTGTTTCGTCAAACATTGTTCCCTCCTACAGTTTTTTTAACATCTGTATAACCGTATCAAAATCTTCTTCTGTAATTGAATAACTGTTGTATCTGTCAACAAGAGACTTTATTTTGTCTCTAACCTTTTTTATTGTCTCTCTATTTTCTTCAGAAGATACTAAATACGCTTTGTTTATGCTGTAAAGGGCAGACTTGAAAAAAGTTTTTGAGATATCAGGGTCTACTTTGTAGCTAAATTTTGCTTTAGACAGATATTCCAGTGTAAGGACTATATACAGATTCTCTCTTGTCCCTATTTGTATTAAAGGTGTTAAAGCAAGCTCTATAGACTGTTTTGACTTTTTTATTTTTCCTGCCTTTAGATGGTCTTTAGCAACACCTATTAAAAATCTTGCCTCTGATAAAGGACTGTCTATGAGGGGAATTTTCACTTCTTTCCTGAGTTTTTCAAGTTTTTCAGCTAATACATCATTTTTCATTTTTGAAGCAAGTTTGGAAAGGTTCTGTAGTTTTTCTTTTATAGAATTGTAGTTTTGTAAAGGAATTGATATTTCTTCAATGTGAACGGTGATGGTTCTTACTTCAGTTTCATAGTTTTCCTCTGGATACAATCTGATTCTTTTGATTAAAGATTCTATTTCCCTTTGGATAGCATAAGTAGGAGAATATTGGTATGCTTCATTAATAAAAAATAAAGAAGCATCAAGATAAGCATAGCTTTCTTTCTTTATTATTCTTTTTTTACTTAACGAAGAATAAGCATCTAAGGCAAGGTTTAATGCTCGAAGGGAGTATATTCTGATGCTGTATACCTGACTTTCTGTTAAACCCTCACTACGAATGTGTGTATTTCCAAATGAGTCAAAAGAAAAAAGCAAAATAAAAAAAGCTATTAATGTCCTATATCTTAGCATATACCCTCCTTCCAAATATTATATCATCTGCTTTTCTTCTGTGTTCAATAAAAAATAAAACAGTGTTTGATTTTTTGGACAGGTTTGGTTATAATTTTTAGCAATTATTTAATAAGCAAAAAAAAATAAAAGGAGGATTTTCATGGCCAAAGCTACTATAGTATGGACAAAAATTGATGAGGCTCCTGCTCTTGCAACATACTCACTTCTTCCTATTATGAGAGCTTTTACAAAAGATGCTAATGTTGAGATTGAACTGAGAGACATATCACTGGCAGGAAGAATACTTGCTCAATTTCCAGATATCCTTCCTGAAGACAAAAGAGTTCCCGATGAGCTTTCATATCTTGGAGAATTAGTGTGGAAACCAGAAGCAAACATTATGAAACTGCCAAACATTTCTGCTTCTGTTCCCCAGCTTAAAGAAGCAATAAAAGAGCTTCAAGAACAGGGATATCCATTACCAGACTATCCAGAAAATCCTCAGACAGAGGAAGAGAAGAAAATAAAAGAAAGATACGATAGATGTGTTGGTTCTGTTGTTAACCCTGTTCTCAGACAGGGTAATTCAGACAGAAGACTTGCAAAGTCTGTTAAGGAATATGCAAAAAAGCATCCCCATAAACTAAAAGAAGTATCACCTCATTCAAAATCTCATGTTGCACACATGAAAACAGGTGATTTCTACGAACACGAAAAATCTGTAATAATAGAGAAGGACACAAAAATAAAATACATCTTTGAAGATGAAAACGGAAATCAAACGGTTTTAAAAGAAGTTGAAGTAGGAAAAGGTGATGTTGTAGATGGAACATATATGGACAGAAAAAAACTGAGAAAATACTTTGAAGAAGTAATAAACACTGCAAAAGAGGAAGACATTCTGTTCTCACTCCACGTAAAAGCAACAATGATGAGGGTTTCTGACCCTGTTATATTTGGAGATGCTATCAGGGTGTATTACGCAAAGCTGTTTGAAAGGCATGGAGACATCCTTGAAAAACTTGGATGGAAACCTGAATTTGGAATGCAGGAGCTTGAAAACAGATTAGAAACACTTCCAGAAGAAGAGAGAAATGCTGTTAAAGCTACAATTGAAGAGATTTATAAAGAAAGACCAAGAATGTATATGGTTGATTCAGATAAAGGTATAACAAACCTCCACATGCCAAACGACGTTATTATTGATGCATCTGTTCCTGCTGTTATAAGAAATGGTCTTCAAGGATGGGGTCCTGATGGAGAAACAGATGATGTAGTTCTATCTATACCAGACAGGTCTTACGCAACTATGTATAAAGAGATAGTTGAAGATATCAAAGCAAGAGGACAGTTTGACCCAACGAAGATAGGAACAGTTCAGAACGTTGGTCTTATGGCAATGAAAGCTGAAGAATATGGTTCCCACGATAAGACATTCTTCCCACCAGCAGATGGAAAGATAAAAGTTGTTGATGAGGAAGGAAATGTTCTCATAGAACACTGTGTTAATGAAGGAGATATATGGAGAAGCTGCATAACAAAAGATATAGCAATAAGAGACTGGATAAAACTTGCTGTAAATAGAGCTAAAGAAACAGGATACCCTATTGTTTTCTGGCTTGATGAATACAGGGCCCACGACAGAAATCTGATAGAAAAAATAAAAGAAGAGCTACCAAAATATGACCTTTCTGATGTTGACTGGTATATAAAAGCCCCTCAAGATGCAATGAAATTTACTCTCGCAAGATTTAGAAATGGTGAAGACACTATATCTGTAACAGGTAACGTTCTCAGAGATTACCTTACAGACCTGTTCCCTATTATTGAAGTTGGAACATCAGCAAGGGCATTGTCTATAGTTCCTCTCATTGCAGGTGGAGGACTGTTTGAAACAGGAGCTGGAGGTTCAGCACCTAAACACGTTGAGCAGTTTTTAAAAGAAGGTCACCTGAGATGGGACTCTTTAGGAGAATTCTTAGCATTTGTTGAGTCACTTAGACACGCTTACAAACAGCTAAAAGCAATCCATCAGGTGGAAAACCCAAGACTTCTCGTGTTGGCAGAAACTCTTGACAGAGCCGTGGCTAAATACCTTGATGAAGATAAAACCCCAAAAAGAAAAGTAGGACAGTTAGACACAAGGGGCTCTCACTACTACCTTGCTCTTTACTGGGCAGAAGCTTTAGCGGCACAGGAGGAAGACAAGGAACTTGCTGAGAAATTCTCTAAAGTCTATGCAGAACTTAAAGAAAATGAAGAAAAAATACTTTCAGAGATAGCTGCAGCTGAAGGAAAACCTACAGATGTAGGAGGATGGTATCATCCTGATGATGAAAAGGCAGAAAAAGCTATGAGGCCAAGTGAAACACTCAACAAAATTATTGATGCACTGTTAGAGTCTTAGATTAAGTTGAAAAAAACAGTAAAGACTGAGAAACTTTTTTATAAGGGGCGTTTCTCCAGAATGGAGGCGTCCCTTTTTATATGTTTGAAAAAACTTCAAGAAAACAGGAGGATATAAATGGCTCAACGAGGTATTAGAGAGTATGACGGAAAAAGAATCTTAGCCCAAAACTGGGAGGAGTATTTTGATGATGCCTTCCAGTATGACTTTAAGTCTGTTCTGATTACTCCGGAGACTGACCTTGATAAAGTTCCAGAAGAACATCCGTGGGTTAAAGAAACACCATTAGTTGCAAAGCCTGACATGCTTTTTGGTAAAAGAGGAAAATTAGGCCTAATTTTTTTCAAAAAGGAAAAACCTGGTGACGTAACCTGGGAAGACGCAAAAAAATGGATAAAGCAAAAGATGTCCGAAGAGGTAGAAATAAATGGAATAAAAGGACATCTTACCCACTTCCTTGTGGAACCTTTTGTTCCCCATAAACCAGAAGAGGAATATTATGTTGCCATTACTACAGATGAAGACGAAGATATTATTTATATGTCTGCCTTTGGAGGAATAGAGGTTGAAGAAAACTGGGACAAAGTTGTGGAAGTAAAAATTCCTGTTACAGCCTCTGATGAAGAAGTAAAAAAAATAATTTCACAGAATGTTCCTAAAGAGATTAAAGATAAAGAAAAATATGCAGATTTTGTTTTCAGACTTTACAAACTGTTTAAAGACCTTCACTTTACATATCTTGAGATAAATCCTCTTGTTATGGTTGGGAACAGAGTTTATCCCCTTGATTTTGTTGGAAGAGTTGACGACACTGCCCAGTTTGTTGCAGGAAGAAAATGGGGTGAACTTGAATTTCCAGCTGGATTTGGTAGAGATTTAACACCAGAAGAAAAATACATAAAAGAGATGGATGAAAAGTCAGGAGCTTCCCTGAAACTGACAATACTCAATCCAGAAGGAAGAATATGGACACTTGTTGCAGGTGGTGGAGCATCTGTTGTTTACGCAGATACAGTTGCAGACCTTGGAGCAGTTAAGGAGCTTGCAAATTATGGGGAATACTCAGGAAATCCATCAAGAGCAGAAACAAGAGAGTATGTAAAAACTGTATTTGACCTGATGACAAGAAATAGACATCCTCAAGGGGACAAGATACTGATTATCGGTGGAGCAATAGCAAACTTTACAGACGTTGCAAAAACATTTGACGGAATAATAGACGCAATGAAAGAGTATGCAGACAAACTGAAAAAAGTAGGGATAAGAATATACGTCAGAAGAGGTGGTCCAAACTACCAGATAGGACTCAAAAGAATAAAAGAAGCAGCAGAAGAGCTTGGAATACCAATAGAAGTGTATGGGCCAGAAACCCATATGACTGAAATAGTCAGGAAAGCCCTTGACGAAAACAAAGTGGTTGCTTAAAAAAAGGAAAATGAAGGAGGTTAACTAAATGAGCAAACCTGAATATCTTCTTTTTGACAGAAACACAAAGGCAATTTTCTGGAACCTGAACAGAAATGCTATCCAGAGGATGTTAGATTACGATTACGTAGTTGGAAGAGACCCATCTGTTGTTGCAATAGTTGCTCCAACACAATCAAGAAAGTTTGATAAGTTTTTTTATGGAACAAATGAGATAATGATACCTATCTACAAATCTACAACAGAGGCAGCGAAAGACTTTCCAGAAGCTGACGTTCTCCTTAACTTTGCATCTTTTAGAACAGCCTATGACGTTACGATGGAAGCTCTTGAGATACCCACAATTAGAACAATAGCAATCACAGCTGAGGGAATTCCTGAAAGATTTGCAAGAACAATGAGAATAAAGGCAAAAGAGTTAGGTAAATGGATTATAGGACCTGCTACTGTTGGAGGAATTGCACCGGGAGCATTTAGAATTGCCAACACAGGAGGAACAATTGAAAATATTGTAAATTCCAAACTCCACAGACCAGGTTCAGTAGGTCTTGTAACAAGGTCTGGTGGTCTGTTTAACGAGCTGTCAAACGTGATAGCCAGAAATGCCAATGGTATTGCTGAAGGTATTGCAATAGGTGGAGACAGATATCCGGGAACAGACTTTTTAGACCACATGCTCAGATACGAGAAAAATCCACAGGTTAAGTTTATGGTTCTCCTTGGAGAAGTTGGAGGAACACTTGAGCTGAGAGTTGCTGAAGCAATAAAAGAAGGAAAGATAACAAAACCTGTTATTGCATGGTGTATAGGAACAATTTCTAAGTTTTTTGGTGGTGAGGTTCAGTTTGGACACGCAGGGGCAAAAGCTGGAGCAGAAGCGGAAACAGCAGATGCAAAAAATGCTGCACTGAGAGAAGCAGGAGCATATGTTCCATCTTCTTTCAACGAACTGCCAGAGCTAATAAGAGGAGTTTATGAAGAGCTCCATGCAAAAGGTGAGATACCAGAAATCAAAGAGCCAGAAGTTCCACCAATTCCTGAAGATTACGCAAAAGCCTTAAAGGAAGGAAAAGTTAGAAAACCTACAAACTTCATATGCACTATATCTGACGACCGAGGAGAAGAGGCTACCTACTGCGGTGTTCCAATATCTGAAGTGGTAGAAAAGGGATACACAATAGCTGACGTTATAGGACTCCTGTGGTTTAAGCAGAAGTTCCCACAGTGGGCTTCACAGTTTTTAGACATGGTTATAAAAGTTGTTGCTGACCACGGTCCTGCTGTTTCTGGTGCACACAACACAAAGGTTACTGCAAGGGCAGGAAAAGACCTGATGTCTTCTATTGTTACAGGAATTCTTACTATAGGGCCAAGATTCGGAGGAGCTATAGACGGAGCTGCCAAATACTTCAAGATGGCGAAAGAAAAAGGAATGGATCCTGTTGAGTTTGTTGATTACATGAAAAAGGTTGAAAAGATACCAATACCGGGTATTGGTCATAGAATAAAGTCAACAAAAAATCCTGACAAAAGGGTTGAGCTTCTGAAAAACTTTGCTAAAGAAAACTTCCCAAGCACAGAGCTGTTAGATTACGCGCTGGAAGTTGAAAAGGTAACAACATCTAAAAAGGAAAATCTGATACTGAACGTTGACGGAACGATAGGAGTTCTCCTTGTTGATATGTTCAGGGCACTGGGATACTCCGACGAGCAGATAGACGAGCTGATAAATGCAGGTGCATTCAATGCATTCTTTGTTTTAGGAAGAACCATCGGATTTATCGGACATTACCTTGATGAAAAGAGACTTGATATGCCTCTGTACAGACATCCAACAGATGACATCCTTTACGACGTTAAAAGACCAGAAGGGGCATAATTTTTGTGGGGGGGATTTCCCCCTTTTTTATAAATACCTCTTATAATCCTTTTTCGCTTTCCAGTTTATATACATGAGGTATGGAATAGTAATAAAAATAACCAGCAAAACAGCTAAAAATACAAAAAAAGAGACAAAGAGAGATGTTACCAGAACCACTCCTATAATAAAGTAAAACCACACTTTAGTTATCAGATTTCCCATAATTCACCAAGTTATAGACTTTTGCACAGAATTCAAGGTCTGAGGTTAACTTTAGAGCATAATTTAGGCTACTGTGGGCAACAAAAGAGCCGTGTTTTTTCACGATAACAACGTGTTTTTCTGTTGTTTTAAAAAATGATGAAAGAGTTTTTGCCAGTTCTGGGGAACCACTGGGATTATTAACTTCAATAATGGGAACACTACCTAAAAACAGTCTTCCTTCGTTATCTATGGGAGTGAACTCTCTGTCTAAAGAAAAACTGAGAGCTACAGCATTAACAGGGTGTGCGTGAATGATAGCCTTGTAATCTGTTGATTGATAGATAGCCCTGTGAACTATCAGCTCTGAAGATGCCAGCCTGTCCATATCTGATGTTTCGTAAACGGGAACTTTGACAATATCTTCCTCTGTAAGAAATCCCAGCATTGCTCCTGTTTTTGTTATAAATATGTTGCTTCCCTCTCTCACGCTGATGTTTCCTGCGTGGGAATTAACCAGTCCTTCTTTATATAGGACTTTTCCAGTAAATATTATCTCTTTAATTATCTTTTCCATCTTCCCTCGTGTATACTGACCAGAAGTATGTAGCTTTCCTTTTTGTTTTTTTGTTCCAGCAGGTAAAGGCTATTCTATTTTTCCATTTTTTTAGTGGCTTAGTAAGTTTAACATATAGTTTATTTCCTTTTTTCTCTGCCTTTATCCATCCTATCTCAGATATGTAAATTCCACAGTTTTTATATTTGTCTAAATTTTCAACTTCCGCAGAGATTTCTGGTGGATTGTTTTTTAGATATCCTATGTCTGGAGAATGTTTAATAACAGGCAGAACCTCTGTATTTAGAACTTTTTTAAAATGCTTCATCTTTGCCCAGCTTCCAACTACTGGTTGTCTGTGAATAAGCCATAAAGGTGTGTTTTCATCAACATTTTGGGGGTCTTGGGTAAATAATGCTATGTATCCCATCTCTTTCAGCGTTTGAATAAAAGGTTTTGTGTATTCTCCGTAAGGAAAGGCATAGATTTTAGGAACATAACCAAGGAGTTTTTTTAATTTTTCTTCTGCTTTTAATGTATCTTTTACTATTAATTTTTTATAGCTTTCTAACTCCATCTGGGACATAATTTTTGCAAAATGCCTGTGGGAATAAGAATGGTTTCCAAACTCTACTAAAGGGTCTTTTTTTAGGTGTGATATCTGCTCTTTTGTCAGATAGTCAGGATATCTTCCTACACCTTCAGCATACAGAAACACAGTAAATGGAAAGTTATACTTTTTTAAAATCTTATATGCTCTCATCGTTGATTTATACCCGTCGTCTATTGTGATAACAACTGTTTTTTCTGGTATCTCTTCTCTTCTTTGGAGGTAATTTACCAGTTTCGATAAGGGAACTACATTGTAATGGTTTTTTTTCAGATATTCCATCTGCTTAATAAAATCTTCCATACTGACAGATGTTGTTGGGTATCTGTCTTCTTCTCCAAATTTGTGGTATATAAAAATAGTCGCATATCCTGCATATAGAGATTTACTGATAAACGTAATCAGGAGAAATACGGCAGTTATCGTATTTATGTAATTTATTGGACTTAATAATATTTTTAACCCTTTGAACATATATTCCCCTTAGTATAGAGTATTTTTCAAGATGATTAGTAAGTAGGTAAGGGTCATCTGTTTTAAGCCTCACCAGTCTAAATTTTTTGTATGCCCATCCTCTATTTATACTATCATAATAATCCTTTACTGATTCAAGTATGTTTGGGTATGCTTTAAGATAAACATTAGCTTTCTTTGCTTTTATTTTAGATGCATGTTTTTTGTCAAAAGTCCACACTCCAAACAGGTTGTTTGCCTGAACAAAAAATCGTGAACTGCCCCAGCCACTTTCTATGGCTGCCTGAGCAAGAACAATACTTACAGGATTAACGTTAAGTTTTGTTAGTAATTCATTAAGACCGTCTGCATTATATTTTTCTAAAAGATTTCCGATAATTTCCTGTTCTTGTGGAAGTATTTCTTTCCCTTCTTCTAACTTTTTCTTTATGTAATGCACAAATGCTCTATACTGCTTCAGTTCAAAATTTTGGATAAGTATTGAGGGGAGAACCATGTCAATAAACTTTCTCTTTTTCTGCTCAACAGGCAGACTGTCTAAAGATATTACTTTTGTGTAAACAATAGGAATAACGTGGCTACAGTTTACAGGAACAATGTCCGTTATCCTGTGTATTGGTTTGTAAATAATTTTTATTTTTTTGAAAACAAATCCCGGCTTTTCCTTTATTATTCGATTTTTTTTGATATCAACTGTTGTCTGAAAAAGGGATATTAAAAGAAGCAGAAAAAATATTAAAATACCTGCCTTTTCCCTAAATGTAAGCCTTCTTAGAAAAATTCTAAACTTTGTATAATTCCTTTTCATACTTCTCCTTAACTGTATATAAACTGTTAAAAACATTATAAAATTATATGGATATATTTCATTGACAAATTTCATACTTGGGAGTTTCCATGTTTAGAGGTAAAGTAAGAAGGATTCACTTTATAGGTATTGGCGGTTCCGGGATGAACGGAATAGCTCAGGTTTTGTTAAATCAAGGTTTTACTGTGACAGGCTCTGACCTTAAAGAAAGTCAAACTGTTATAAATCTCAGGGAAATGGGAGCAAAAGTTGTAATAGGACATTCTCCTAATAATGTTGAGGGGGCAGATGTGGTTGTTTACTCTTCAGCAGTTAAACAGGACAATCCTGAGCTAATTAGAGCAAGAGAGTTGGGAATTCCTACTATACCTCGTGGGGAGATGCTCGCAGAGCTTATGAGATTTAAATATGGAATTGCCATTGCTGGAAGTCACGGCAAAACAACAACTACATCAATGGTTGGCTTTATTTTAGGAAAAACAGGTTATGACCCAACAGTAGTTATAGGAGGGAAGTTAGAAGCTTACGGAAGTAACGCAAAGCTTGGTAGTGGAGACTTTATTGTTACCGAATCAGATGAAAGTGACGGTTCTTTTTTAAAGCTTACTCCTACTATTGTTTCTATTAACAACATTGACGTTGAACACATAGGTTTTTACAGGAATATAAGGGAGATAAAAGAAGCTTTTATTCAGTTTGCCAACAAAGTGCCCTTTTACGGGGCTGTAGCAGTTAACGTTGACGACCCTAATGTTAAAGATATTATTCCTGAGATAGAAAAAAAGGTTATAAAATTTGGTCTTACAGATGAAGCTGAAATAAGAGCTTATGACCTGAAATTAGTAAATGGAAAATATAGTTTCAAAGTTAATGATTTTGGAGAGATACATCTTTCAATACCAGGAAAGCATAATGTATATAATGCTTTATCTGCCATCTCAATATCTTATGAGTTGGGAGTTCCTTTTTGTGTGGTAAAGGAGACCCTTGAAAACTTTAAGAATGCAAACAGAAGATTTGAGATAAAATGTAACGGCAGTATAACAGTAATTGATGATTACGCTCACCATCCTACAGAAATAAAAGCAACAATAAAAGCAGCAAAGGAAATGTTTCCCAATAAAAGGTTAATAGCTGTATTTCAGCCCCATAGATACTCAAGACTGTTTTCCCTTTACGAACAGTTTGTTGAATCTTTTAATCTAATAGATATTGCTGTGATAACAGAAGTTTACTCTGCAGGGGAAAATCCTATAGACAGTGTCAGTGGTGAAAAATTAGCCAATGATATTTCTAAATGTGGAAAGATAGCTTATTATGCAGATAGTTTTCAGGAAATATTAAATCTGTTAAAAAGTATTATAAAAAAAGGAGATGTGTTGCTTATCATGGGAGCAGGAAACATAACAAAAGTGTCTGAGATGGTTTGTGAAACTATAGAGGTTAGAGGGGAAAGGTAATGAAGTTTGGCTTTGTTAATGAAGAAAATATGTCCCTCTTAACAGACCTTTACGAGCTGACTATGGCTCAGGTTTACTTTAAAAGAGGAATGAATAAAACAGCCATATTTGATTTTTATACAAGAAAAGTAGAAAACAGGTCTTACCTTCTCACTGCAGGTCTTGAACAGCTACTTTTTTATCTCTTAAATATAAAATTTACTCAGGAGGACTTGGAATATCTTCGTTCAACAGGTCTTTTTGAGGAGGATTTCCTGAATTATCTGAAAAATTTCCGTTTTACAGGAAATGTGTATGCAGTAGAAGAGGGAGAAATTGTATTTCCAGATGAGCCTATTATTCAAGTAGAAGCCCCTCTAATAGAAGCCCAGATTATTGAAACATTCTTAATCAATACCCTACAGCATCCCACCTTAGTTGCAACAAAAGCAATGAGATGTTATTCAGCCGCAAGGGGAACAATACTGATTGATTTTGGCTTAAGGAGAGCCCACGGAACAGATGCAGGAATGAAAGCAGCAAGGTCTTCTTTTATTGGAGGGTTTTCAGGAACTTCAAACATTCTTGCAGGGAAAGAGTATGGAATACCCATATTTGGAACAATGGCACATTCTTTTATACTTGCCCATAAAGATGAAGTTGATGCATTTATTAACTTTGCCTCTGTTTATCCAGAAAATACAATCCTCTTGGTTGATACATATAACACTGTTAATGGTATTTATAACGCAGTAAAAGCAATAAAAAAATTGGGACTTAAACATTTCAAGGGAATAAGATTAGACAGTGGGGACATCCTTTCATTATCAAAAGAAGCGAGGAAGATATTAGACAGGGAAGGTTTTAAAGATGCTATCATAGTGGTAAGTGGAGGGATTAATGAATATAAAATAAAGGAGCTTTTAGATAATGGGGCCCCCATAGATGGATGGGGAGTAGGAACAGAACTGGTAGTATCAGCAGACCTTCCCTATCTTGACTGTGCATACAAACTTGTTGAATATGATGGAAGGCCTGTTATGAAATTTAGCACCAAGAAAAAAACCCTTCCTCACAAAAAACAAATTTATAGAATATATGAAAACGGTATAATTAAAAGAGACATCATAACAAGATACGACGAAAAAGTAGATGAAGGAACACCTCTTCTACACAAATACATTGAAAATGGAAAACTTGTAAAAAAACTACCTTCTTTAAAGGAAATAAAGGAAAAAGCAATAAATAGCTTTAACAGCCTGCCAGAAGAGATGAAAAATATAGATACCACAGTCCACTTATATCCTGAAGTTAGTAAAACTATAGAAAAAACAATAAAAGAACTTGAAAAGAAGTATCTGAAAGGGTAAAAAAATGAGAGTTGTAATTTTTCTGTTTTTGAGTATGTTTCTCTCGTTTTCCTATGGAAAACCTGTTGTTTATACAACAGTGAAACCGATAGCTGACATAATATCACAGATAACAGGAGAAAAGGTTTATTACATAATACCTCCAAACACTTCCCCTCACACATATGAAATAAAGTTTTCCTCACTGAAAGGGGTGTATGATGCCGACCTGTTTGTTTATATAGGTTCAGGAGAACCTCCCATAGAGGGACTGCTTCAATCTATACCAGAGGAAAAGAGGATTAAACTGTTAGACCTAAAAGAGCTTAACGTTATAGAGGACGAAGACCACCACCACAAACATCCTGCCATATGGCTTAATCCTGATAATGCAGTTGTGATAGCCAAGTATATAACAAAAAAATTAGAACAGATTGACCCTGAAAATAAGGAAAATTACGAGAAAAGATTTAAAAAATTTGTTGAAAAAATAACAGAGTTAAAAAATTACGGATTGAAAAAGATAGGTAGTTTAAAAAATAAAAAGTTTATTTCTTATCACTATGCGTGGCCTTATTTTACGCAAGCATTTGGTTTGGAATATGTAGGAGTTGTTGAGATGGGACACGGCAGAGAGCCTACTCCTAAACATCTAATAAATCTTATCAACACAATAAAGAAATACAAAATTAAATCAATATTTGCTTCAAAACAGTTTTATAACAGGAAGTATATCAGCCTTATAAAAAATAACACAAATGTAAATGTTGTTTTTTTAGACCCGTTTGGCATTGACAAAGGTTATTTAGACATGATGAAGTTTAACATAGATAGAGTTTATGAAGGATTACATTAATATGTATATTCACACACAAACTCTTTTGTTTCAGGTTGAAGTGTGATGTGATTAATCCCTTCAGCTTCAAGTTCTTTTTTTAGCTGGTAGACTATCTTATCAAATTTTTCAATAGTTACCTCCTTGTTTAAAACTACATGGGCAGAAAGATATATATCTTTTGAAGATAAAGCCCAGATGTGTATGTCGTGAACATCGTAAATATCTGGATTTTTCAAAATAATTTCCTTTATAAGATTTATGTTTATTTCAGAAGGAACAGATTCCATCAAAATCATATAGCTTTTCTTCAAAACAGGGGTAGTTTCCTTTAATATGTAAAGACTAAAGATAATTGATATAAGAGGGTCTACCCAGTTTATACCATAAAAATAGATAACAATTCCTCCTATTACTACACCAAGGGAAATTCCTGCATCACTGAGTAGATGCAAATAAGCAGCTCTTATATTAAGGTCGTGGTTATGTTCATGGGAATGATGTTTATGTCCGTGAAGACCAAGAAGATATGCAGAAAATGCATTTATAACAAATGCAATAGCTCCCATAACGATAACATAAACACTCTCTACCTCTACAGGTTCAAAAAGTCTTTCAATGCTGGATATAATTATGAGAAATATAGCACCAAGCAAAAATGCAGAATTTATAAATCCTGCCATAACTTCAGACCTTAGATAACCGTAGGTCATAGTTTCTGTAGGTTTCTTTGACATAAAATAGATGGCAACAAAAGCGATAACCAGTGATATAACATCCTGAAAGTTGTGAACAGCATCAGTTATCAGAGCCATAGAATGGGCATACAGACCTATAACTATCTGAAGAATAACAATTATCATGTTAAGAACAATAGCGATGGATATCTTCAGTCTGCTATCCAATCCGTCCTCCTTGATAAAAATAAACTGAATATTATAATGTGTTTTAAAAAACACAGGTTCAAGGTTGATGGAACAGCTCAGTTTTATAGTAGAAGAAAAAAATGTCAGATTAGACCAGTTTCTTGCAAAAGTTTATCCTGAATATTCAAGGTCTTATTTTCAAAAGCTTATAAAAGATGGATATGTTGAGATAGATGGAAAAAAGGCAACAAAACCTTCCTTAAAACTAAAGGGGGGAGAAAGGGTAAGCCTTACTATTCCTCCTCCAGAGGAAATAGAGGTTAAGCCTGAAAACATACCTCTTGAAATACACTATGAAGACGAAGACTTAGCAGTTATATACAAACCTCCCGGTATGGTTGTCCATCCATCCCCCGGACACACATCTAAAACCCTTGTAAATGCACTCCTTTATCACTTCAAAAATGTTTCCCAGTTTGGTGGAAGGGAAAGGGCAGGAATTGTTCACAGATTAGACAAAGATACTGCAGGTCTGATGGTTGTTGCAAAGTCTGAATTTGCCCATAAAGAGCTCCAAAAACAGTTTCAAAGCAGAGCAGTAAACAAAAAATACAAAGCTATTGTTACAGGAATAATAAGAAAAGACCACGGCTTTATAGATTTCCCCATAGGTAGGTCTGTATACAACAGAAAAAAGATGGGAAGCGTGTCAACAAATCTACGGGATGCCCTTACAGAGTTCTGGGCTTTAAAAAGATGGGAGGAGCATAACCTGACTCTTGTTGACATAAAACTCCACACAGGAAGAACCCATCAGATAAGGGTTCATTTTTCAGAAATCGGACATCCTCTGCTTAATGACAGAGTTTATGGTTTCAAAACCTCTTCTCTTAAAAGTCAGCTTGCAAGAGAGTTTTCACAGGAGCTGAACTTTCACGCCCTTGTTGCATACAGACTTTCCTTTACCCATCCCCGCACGGGAAACACAATAGATATAGAATTAGAAAAACTTCCTGAACCTATAGAAAAATACATTCAAATCTTTTCTGCCTGAATTACTACAAATGAGCCTGTCCCATATCCTTTAATAATAGGCTGAACCTGTTTTATGTTCTCAGGGAAGTCAAAAATTGTCTGAACATATCTGAATTTACCAAAGCCAGCATCAGAGAGGAGTTTAATAACCTCTTCTGCTGAAAAAAATGTTGCTACACGATAAAAGGGGTTTTTATCTCTGTTTTTTTGATAAAACTGCCCCAAAGGAGAATTCCTGTCTATGAAACCAACAACAATTTTACCTCTTTTTCTCAGTATTCTGCGGACTTCCTTTAATGTCTTTTCTACATCGTCTAAAAAGCATATAGTTGTTACAAGAAGGGAAAAATCAAAACTGCTGTCCTTCAGTGGTAGATATTCTCCAACCCCTCTGACAACATATACACCTTTTGATTTACAGACTTTTGCCATTTTTAATGATGGCTCAATACCATACTTTATTTTTAGTGGGACAGCAAATCTTCCTGTTCCTGCTCCTATCTCAATACCTTTTCCTTCAGGAAGGAGCTTTCTGACAGCATTTAGTTCAGACATATATGTGTAGTAATGTTTTTCAAACCATCTTTCGTATCTTTCAGGAAAGCGGTCAAAAGGCTCAGTTTTTGCCACTGCTTTTTAACGGCTCTTTACCGTGTATGTATTTTATTAGAACAAAGTTTATAAATCTATTGATTTTTGAGTTTTTATTGCCGTTTTTAAACTTTTTTACATAATAAGCAACTTTCTTTCTGGAGATTAAACCAAAGAAAAAGGCAGCAATCAAAAGGAAAGGAACCCCGGGAATGACAGGAAGAACAATTCCCGCCACTCCTATTAGTAAGAATAATATACCTAAAAGATATTTCATCATTTTTTCTTTGCCGTTTCTTCAGCAAACTTTTTTATTTCTTCATCTGGAATGTCAAGACCGTGTTCTTCCACATACTCTTTTAATGCCTCGTATATTTTATCAGGTTTTGAAAGAGCTCTCCCTTTGTCTGGTGTAGGGTCTTTTACCAGTCCATAAATCTGTCTTCCTTCGTGCCACTCTGGAAGATACTCTGTTATAGGCAGTCCCTCTTCTGTCGTGAAAAGTAAACAGTGGCAGTATTTAAATATCTGCATCTCATTGCAGGCACATATCCATCTTCTCTTTTTTACTTCTTCCTGTTTATCAGGATAGAAGTTACAGGGACACAGTGGTTTGCCAAGCTCATCAACATGAGCTGCAAGACCGCTTATAACAGCTTCTGCAGCTTCTTTGTTTGGGTTTACAACAGTTCCTGATTTTTTAGAGAAGTTCTCTGCAAAACTTCTCATTTTCTCTAATGTTTCTGGTTTCGCCTTTATCATTTATATCCTCCTGTTTATTACTTGATTATAATTATAAGATATTTCCAAAAACTACAAAAAGATAAGAGATTTGTCATAATCTACTTCTGATATAATATTTTTGAGATGGAAAAGGAGATACAGGTAAGTTTGGACTTTTTTATTTTGTCTGAAGGTCTAAAAACAGATTCTGTAAAAAAAGGGATTGAGATACATATAGACAGCTATGAACCTGTTATAGCAGTAAATAGATTACCTTTTTATAAGGCAAAGATTATTGAAGAATCAGAGCTTATATTAGGGAAGATAACAAAAATTCTAAACCCAGAAGAAGCTCTTCTTTTAAAAGAAAAATATGCTATATAGGAGTGGAGATGACATTAATTTTAGACGGTAAATCTGTTGCAAAAAAGATTAGAGGTGAGCTTAAAAAAGAGATTGAAGGATATATTAAAAGGGGAATGAGAAACCCTAACTTAGTTGTTATACTTGTTGGAGAGGACCCTGCAAGTCAGGTTTACGTGGAAAATAAAAGAAAAGCCTGTAAAGAAGTTGGCATAAACTCAATGGTTTTTAAACTTCCAGAAAATACAACACAGGTGGAACTTCTTGAACTGATTGGGAAATTTAATGGAGATGAGGATATAGATGGGATACTCGTCCAGCTCCCTCTGCCTTCTCACATAAACACTCAAGAAATCATAGAGGCGATAAATCCCCACAAAGATGTTGATGGATTTCATCCAGAAAATGTTGGAAAACTTGCAACAGGAAAAAAAGAGGGGATTATTCCCTGCACTCCTTTAGGGATATGGATACTTTTAAAACATTACAAAATACCAACCTTTAAGAAGGATGTTGTTATAGTTGGTGCAAGCAACATTGTTGGAAAGCCTATGGCTCTACTTTTCTTAAAAAACGAGGAAGCTCCTGTATCTGTATGTCACATTAATACAAAAGACCTGAAATCTTACACAAAAAGGGCTGAAATTCTAATTGTTGCTGTTGGAAAACCTAATCTGATAACAGAAGATATGGTAAAGGAAGGAGCTGTTGTTGTAGATGTTGGAATAAACAGACTTGAAGATGGAAGAATAGTTGGTGATACAGATTTTGAGAGATTAAAATATAAGGTTTCAGCAATAACCCCTGTTCCCGGAGGAGTGGGGCCAATGACAGTTGCTTCTCTACTTCTCAACACTGTCAACATTTACAGGAAAAAGCATGGTTTTGCTCCCCATCCTCTTACAGAGGTTTGATTTTGTCTTTTGTAACAAGTCCTCCTGAAAGGATTATTTTTGTAGCTTCTTCTACAGATATATCTGTGTGTGTTACTTCCTTCTCTTCTACGAATATGGTATATCCTGACGTGGGGTTGGGAGCTGTTGGAATGTAAAGGAGGTAATAAGTTTTATCATCAATCTTAACTTTATTTGATACAAATCCTATAGACAGCATACCTTTTCTTGGGAATTCTACAAGAACAGCTTCTTTAAATTTTCCTTTTCCTTTTGTGTTAAACAGATTTTCCATAAGCTGTTTGGTAGCTATGTATATAGAACGGACTAAAGGAATTTTGTTTATCAGGTTGTCCCATAAAACTATAAGCTTTCTCCCAAAGTAGTTTTGGGCAACAATTCCTGAAAGAAAAATTAAAAAAATAGTTAAAGCTATGCCTATACCTGGAATGTCTGGAACAGGGATTATGTATCTTACATATGGAAGAACAAGATTGTTCACGAAAGACAAAAGCCATAGAACAATCCATATAGTTATTGCGATAGGTATAAAAACAAATAATCCAGCAAAAAAAGTATCTCTTAGTTTTGAAAATATATATTTTCTCCTCAAACTCACTGTTTACTTCCTGTTGGCTGGCTGTTGCCTGGTCTTTGATAAGGAACGGGTATGTATTGAACAGCAGGTGTTCCAGCTGGTTGTGGATATAAATCCATTAATGCGTAAACTTCTTCAGGAACATCTGTTGAAACTTTTAACCCTAACTCCCGTAGATATTGAACATTTAATGGATAATCGTGGGTGTATTTTCCCTGAGAAAGTTCCTGAGCTACCTTTTCAGCTGTCTCTTCAGAATATCCTTTTTTAAGTAGAAGGTTTTTAACATTGTCATACATCTGCCTTAGGGCTTTCTCGCTTACATCTATTTTTATCCATGTTGCATCATCAATCTCATCGGGCTTTTTTACCTCTTTTATTTTTACAATAGATGCGGCAGGTTCCTGACCAAGCTGTGGGTCAACAGGCCCTAAAACTGCATGGTCGTCCATTATTATCTCATCAGCTGCAAGGGCTATTAATGTTCCCCCAGACATTGCATAATGGGGAACGATAACTCTGACTGGTGCTTTGTGGTCTGCAAGAGCCTGAGCAATCTGGGTTGCTGCTAATGCAAGACCTCCCGGTGTGTGAATGATAAAGTCAATAGGAAGGTCTTTGGGTGTCATTCTTATAGCTCTCAAAACCTGTTCTGAATCTTCTATAGTTATAAATCTCATCATAAAAAAACCAAGGAATGAGCGGGTTTCCTGCCTATGAATCATAGTAATTACTCTGGACTTTCTTTTCTCTTCAATAGCTCTGATTAGTCTTTCCCTGCTCCATTCTAAAGTCTGTGCCTTTATCATTGGAAGAACAAGTAGTAGCAGGAATATCAACCAGAAAATCTGGTTTATCCATATAGCTCCTGAGGGGTCCATTTTTTATCCTCCTAACTGTGAATTTTTTCAAATTCTTTTCTGATTTTTTCTTCTAACTCTTCTCTGGTTTTAATGCTTTTTACAATGTTAAACAGATATCTGTTATCCTCCATACCATTTATCTCTTTTTTATAACCCCCTGACCTGTATCCTTTCTCTTGTCTTATGTGGTTTAGAATATTTTTCCCAACATATAAAAAATACATTGAGTCAAATGATATGCTGTTTCTTACTAACAGTCCAAAAAAGAACATACCTTCATCTAAATTTTGTTTTAAGAAAGATTCAGCAACTCTTTCTGCAAGGAATATTATCTTCTTATACTTATCTGTTTCTCCAAGGTAATGGTTTATGTATGCACCGTCAACTTCTATATTTGTAAAGTCTTCATTAATTCCCTTCTTAAAGTTCTGGACAGATTTTGAGGCTATAATTTCTTCCAAAGTTTTATGCTCTAACATTAAATAGGATAAAACAAAATGCCATATATCCACTACTTCAATCTGGACATTTTCTATATCTGCTTCTTGCTTTTTCCACCACTTCCATGGCAGACTGTCAACAAGCTCAGCACATTCAATCCACGTAGCCCTTGCAAAGTCTTCTTTTGTTCTTATTTCTTTCCAGTTTTCGTTAATCTTCTTGTTGAGTTTATCCTGCAGTTGCAACATCTCAATAAGTTTTTCTTCCATAGTGCCTCCAATATGTGACAAGCCCCCTGAAGGGGGCATCGGATTAATCCATTTCCATAATCATTCTTGCATTTAGTGGTTGAACAGGTCTGTTTGTGTCTCCACCCATAAGTTTTCTAAACTTTTCAATCTGCTCTTTAGACAGCTCCATCTCTTCTTTCATAACAATCCATCTCACCCCTTCAGAACACGGAGGAGTGGTTAAAGAACCACTGTATCTGTAATACTTTTTCTTCTCAGGTAGGAGGTCATAGGCATTTATTTTATGGGCAAGCTTTACTTTTTCTCCTTTTTCAGGTAGATTTGCCCATATCTTTTTTATGACCGGATTTTCTTTTCCTTCTTTGAAAACCACACCAATAACTGCTAAATTTCCGTTTTTGTCTGCGTGAACAAAGTGAGCCTCAAAAGGATAAGACTTGCCCTTAATTGTGTGCTCACTTGGAGCGTGGAAGTGAAACTGTTTTAACTCAAACTTGACCCCATCTACAATAATGTAGCTGCCCGGCTCGTAGCTAACCTTGATAGTATGGCCGTTATTTGTTACAGAGACTCCACCAGCGGAGTAGTTAATCTGGAGTTTTTCAAGGTCTGCTTCCACAATTCTGCTCAGATCCACAGGAGACTGGTTTTTCCCAATTTTACACATAATATACTCACTTTTCAGGTCTCCCCAATGCTGTGGACCTGTTTCTCCGTGATAGCTCCAATGGCCTCCCCCCGCAATTGCTGTTCCAATTGCGAGAGAGAAAATAACAGCTGACAATCTCTTCATTTTATCCCTCCTCTATTTTTTTCTCCCTGAGGTATTTAGCTGCTTCCTCAGGGGGTGTTGGATTTATAAAAAATTCTGTTCCTAATTCAAAACCTGCATGTATTGCCATACGAGGAAAAATCTCAACATACCAATGGAAGATTTTCTCAATATTATAAAAATAATTGGCGTCCCATGGAATATCTCTTTTAGGTGGAGTTGTGTGGAGTATCATGTTAAAAGGAGGGTCGTCAAATAACTTCGCTAACTTTCTGACAGATACAAAAACTGCTTTAGATAACTCCATCAGGTCTTCATCACTTATAGTAGTAAAGTCGTGGGAGTGAAATTTTGGAACTATCCTCATTTCAAAGGGAAAAGCAGATGCAAAAGGACAGTAAACCGTAAATCTGTTATTGTCGTAAATCACTCTTGACTGTTCTTTTAGCTCATACTTTATTTCATCACAGATAAGACATCTCTCCTTCTCAATGTAATACTTCCTGCACTGTTTAATCTGTGTATTTATTCTCTTAGGAATTCTGGGCAGTGCAACTAACTGGGAATGGGAATGATAAAGGCTTTTTCCAGCTTCTCTACCGTGATTTTTGAATATCTGAACATAAAAAATGTTTTCTTCTCTATAGAGCTGTTTCATTCTTTCTCTATATGCTACAAACATTAAAAAAATCTCGTCAACAGAAAAGTGGTGTATATGTTTGTAATGTTCTGGAGTGTCAATGATAACTTCGTGAAAACCAAATCCTCCCATCTTGTCATATATATCCTCAGATGTTCTAAAGTAATCTTCTTCAGGTTTCAGGGCAGGAAATTTATTTGGAATTATTCTGACTTTCCATCCTGGAGTATCAGGTTTTGTTCCCTTTTCTCTTATGGCAAAAACTTCAGGAGGAGTAAGATGTTCCTTTCCTGGTTCAAAAGGACATTTTTTTATGTCTCCTACTTCTTTTCTCCAATCTACAGGATAGTCGTGGGGTCTTTTTGCCCTTTCTTTGGATATAATAACCCATGTATCATTGAGTCTATTGTATCTAAGCTCAGGCATTTTGTCTCCAGTAATATCAAATGTTTAAAGAAGCCCTCTTCTTTTTAAGGCGTCCTCATAGATTCTGTTATACAGAATTCTCCACTCTGGTGTTCCTTCAAGTATCTTTTTGGAGTAAGACTTTATTCTCTGTCTTACCTCTCTATCTATCTCTTTTTCTTCCTTCACAAGCTGTTTAAGAATATCAAATATTTTTCTTCTGATTTTGTTTGGATGTTCAAAAATCTCAATGGAATTTTCTGTTTCTATGTATTTTTTTATTTTATGGGCAATCTGGTTCATTCTTTCTTCAGGGTCAAGATGTATGTTTCTTTCTTCTGCCAGTTTTTCTTTCACTTTCATGACTGCTGTTCTGTATCTTATATCTTCTGACTCTATGAGATGCATGTGCTGTTCAACTAATCTTTCAGCTTCTTCTTCTATCTCTTTTTCTTCTTCAATTGCTCTGTTTATAATCTCAAAAACAGCCTTTTTAAATTCCTCTTCATTTTCAGTTTCTATGTAATGTTTTTCTGTTAACTCTTTTGCTATGTTGTTAACAATCCTCTCTACCAGCCTTGCTGGTATTTTCATTCAATTCCTCCTGTTGTTTCTTCAGACTGTTATTATATTACAATTTATATATTTTTCAAAACAGGGAGAGTAATGGACAGAATTTATTTCAGATGGAAAGTTAAAGAAAAACCAGAGGATTTTATAGTGAAGGAAGAAATAGATTACCAGTTAGACAAAAATGGGAATTTTTTCCTTTATCTTCTTGTAAAAAGAAATCTAAATACAAGGTCTGTATGCCACCCATTAAAACTTAGCTATGCAGGGCTAAAAGATAAAAATGCCCTTACATTCCAGTATGTTTCTTCAGATGTTGATTACGGTAAGTATCTGTTAAAAAAGATTGATAAAAACTCATTTTTTGCCCTTCTTCAGATAGGAAAAATCAGAAAGAAAATAAAAATAGGACACTTAAAGGGAAATTTCTTTTCTATAAAACTGAAAAAAACAAAACTAAAAAATCAAAACTGGTTTATAAATTACTATGATGTTCAAAGACTCAGTAGAAATAGAGAGAAAGGAAAGGCTGTCATAAATAAAACTAAAGGTAAAAGCTGGAAGAGTCTTAACTGGTTTGAAAATTTTTATATAGACGCATATCTGAGTTATCTGTGGAATGAGGCTGTTAAACTTTTTTTGGAAAACAGTTATAGAGGGTATCTAATTCAAGAGGGAAGATACACACATTTTATCCCTGATATAGACAGTGTTGAAAAGTTACCTAAATTTTTGCCTATTTTAGGATATAAGGTGAAGATTGAAAGTATTTATGAAGATATTTATAAGGAAGTGTTAAGGAAAGAGGGGTTTTCCTATGAAGAGTTTTTGGAAAAGCTGAGAGATTTAAAAATAAAGGGGGATTACAGAAAAAGTTACATTGTGGTGGAGAAACTTTATCTCAAAGGGAAAAGGATAAACTTTTTCCTACCTAAGGGCAGTTATGCTACGATGTTTTTAAAACATTTATATGTAGAGTAACTCTCTTGGAAATATTATGATTTTTTCAGAAAAGTCAGGAACTTTTTTCTGTAAAGTTTTTCTGCCAATGTTGCCTCTAAATATGTTTAGAAATGTTGTGCTATCTCTATATTTTTTAAACTTTTTAAATCCTGTATTACTAAATAGTTTTAATTGCTCTGGATATTTTTCTAAAACATAGTCTGCTCCATATTCTCTGAAATAAAAAAATAGATAAAGCTTTGTTAAAAATAAAAATCTTATGTGAAAATCTTTTAATCTTTTTTCGTCTTCTACAGGATGAAAAGGAAAACTCTCTTTAACAGCCTGGGCAAATAAACCCCTTTTTCTTCCCAAATATCCTGTCCTGTCAGCATTTTTGTAGGTCTTAGCTCCGTGGTATACTCCACAAGAAGGGGATTTAGATTTTAGCAAAAAGCCGTCTACACATTTTAGTGAAGATAGAAATTTTTTTGAAAATCTGTTTAGCTGCTGTGTTAATTCTTTTCCTGTTTTTTCCTGAAAAAGAGCATAACTGTTTTTTTTGACTAAAAATACCTTTTTTCTCGGAATACCAAGACCAATCTCAACTTCAGGACAGACCTTTATGATAGATACATACTTTGAAAGTTTGATAACAAAATGGTCAGCAGCATTTTGTCCATCATATCTGACCCTTTCTCCAGTAAGACAGCTGCTTGCTACTAAAACTGGTTTTTTATTCATTTATCCCTTTGAGGAGATTATTTGATTTATTTCTTCTGAAGATAAAGGAGGAACTTCTTCTATCTCTAAATTTTCTAACAGATGCTCCTTTTTTGACATTCCTATTAGGACAGTTCCAACACCTGGTGTGCTTCGGACAAACTGTAAGGGAACGTGAGAAGTTTTTTTAACTTTAAATCTGTGTATTACTTCTTCTGATACAGGTCTTAAAAGTCTACCTTGCATTAGAGGAGCACTAATATATGTATAGATGCCTAATTTTTCTGCTGCCTCAAAAGTAGATAGCTTTTCTCCATCAATTAGCTGATTTTTTAATAAAAATCCTTCAAGCATTGCTAAGTTGTAAGGAAGTTGTATAAATCTAAAGTGATGGTTGTTTCCTCCTGCCTTTTCTGCGATACGGAATATTTCTACAAGGTCTAAAAACTGGGTATGATTTCTGTCTACCCTAAAACCATTCCATGTAGCAAGACCATAAAACTTTAGTTTTCCTTCGTTAACCTTTTTTTCTAAAAACAAAAAAACTTCTTCTAATTTGTTGTAAAAAATATCTTTGCTAAATTTTGTTAACTGGTCTTCAGGGTTGTGTAGAAAATATATGTCAATGTAATCTGTGTTCAGGTTTTTTAAACTTCTTTCAAAAGACCAGCTTATATATTTTGTTGTAAGGATGTTACCTGTCTCTGTTATGTCTGATATCTGGACGATGCCTTTTTCTACAAGCTCTTCTTTGAACCACTGGGTTGGGTCTTTTTCTGTTTTAGGAGGAGGGGTTATGTAACCTCCTTTTGTGGAAAGGACAACCTCTTTTCTATCTAATTTTTTTAAGACCTTACCTATAACCTGTTCACTTCTCATTTTTCTGTAGTTGATAGCTGTGTCAATAACTGTTATACCTTTGTTTATGCCTGCTAATATTGTTTCTTCATACAGGAAATCAGTGTTATCGTCAGATGCGCCTAAATATGTTCCTATACCTATCTCTGACAGTTTTAGACCGTAAAACTGTTTATATCTCATTGTGGAATACTCCTTTTTGACAATAGGAAAACATAAAGAAAGGGAAGATAAAATGATTTATGTTATACAGCCGCCTTTAAAGGCGGCTAAAGAATTAAGCTTCTTCTATAAATTCTCTGAGATGTTTAGGCAGCTCAGCTTCTACGTCCTGAATTTCACCGTCAGAAACGTGTCTTTTGATTACTCTTATTACTGCTTTGATTGCTTCTTTAGCGTGCTCTTCGTTTCCTAAGTCCCTTGCTGCTGTTCTCCTATCTTCTTCCATTACTGCGTGGATGAGGTCTTCTACATGTTTTATAGATTTGTCTGGGGATTCTGTAATTCTCCATCCGTCAACTGCAATAGCCTTTATGCACATAGGAAGTTGAGCTAAAAGGTCTAAAAATTCCTCAGGGGTAAGTCTTTTTCTGAAAGCGTGGAGAACCGCCCTTAATATCCTTCCTGCTCTTTCTTTGTCTTCAGGAACACCTAACTCTTCTGCCAACTCTTTCAGAAACAGATTTCCCTTCTGGACATATTTTTCAAAGTTCATGGCTCACCCTCCTTTTTATATTTTTTTCACTAAAGAAATATAAGTTTATTTTTATCAAATTCAAGAAAGAGGATAAATATTTACTACTATTAATATGATGAGATAAATTTAGTTTGTCACTGCTGGAATGATAAATGTTTCGTTATTTGAGACGATTTCTCTCAATTTTCCTTCTTTTATCATCTCTTTTATTTTCCTGACAGTTTCTTCTTTAAAGATGTTATGGATATCTTGATAAGTGTAAGGCCTTTTTTTGAATGTCTGGATAATCTGTTTTTCACTGATATTTATTTTTTCTGAAACACTATCTTTTCCCCGTGTTATAACATTAACATTTAGATTTTTGAACTGTTTAGATATGTTTAACAGCTCGTTATCTGTAAGAGGATTGACTCTATAAGCTGGAGGTCTATCTACTGTCCCTATGTCAACCCTATCAGGATTTATTTCTTTCATTATCTCATATAGTTTGTTTATATTTTCTAAGGAGTCGTTTACTCCCCTGACCAGGAGAACCTCTATTATTATTTGTCCATCAAACTCTTCTCTGAAAGTTTTTATTCCTTTAACTATCTCATCTATGTGGATGCCTTTATGTATTTTATTGATTTTTCTAAAAGTTGTTTGGTCAGCAGCATCAAGAGAGAGTTTAACGATATCAAGGTTTTTTAATGCTTTTCTAATCTCTGGCCTGTTTATGGTGGAGCCATTAGAAAGAATTAATGTTTTTGACTGTTTTTTTATTCTGTTTATCTCTTTTATAAGTTCCTCAAGATAGGGATATAGGGTCGGTTCCCCACTCGCTGTAATGGTTATAACGTCAGGATAACCTGAAATTTTTAAAAACTCACTTAGTTCTTTTATTACTTTTTCTACTTTAGGAGGATTAGTCATATTACTTACTGTATTTCCCTTTCCTACTTCACAGTATAAACAATCAAAATTACACTGCTTCTTTTCTGGAGAAAGGTCAATACCTATTGATTTTCCAAATCTTCTTGATAAAACTGGTCCAAATATGTATTTCACAGCTTTTACCTTTTGATTTTATTTTCATTTATATTATAATTCTTTTATATTTTTTGTAGAGTATTAAAAAATGAAAAAATTATTAATTATTTTAATAACTTTCAGCTTCAGTTTTGGACTTCCTTTAAGAGAAGAAATTGACCCTGAAGACATTAACATTATTCTTTCTTTAGCTCTTGATAGCTCCAGTATAATCAATAATGATGCTTTTTTTGACTCAAAAGTAAATATATCTATAAAAATAGACCTTGTTGAAAAATCAATAATACAAGACCGCATCAGGATTTTTAAAAAGAGGGGTTTAAAAAAGATTTCTTACTACCTTGAAAGAGGTAAAAAGTATATACCTCTGATAAAAGAGATTTTTAACAAGTATAACATTCCTAACGAATTTATCTTTTTGCCTATAATAGAAAGTCATTTCAACATAAGAGCGGTATCTCCAGCTGGTGCGGCAGGGTTGTGGCAGTTTATGCCACAAACAGCGAGAATGTATGGTCTTACTATTAATAAATGGATAGATGAAAGATATGACGTTGAAAAATCTACTATCGCAGCTGCCCTGTATCTAAAAGATTTATATGGAATATTTGAAGACTGGACTTTAGCTCTTGCAAGCTATAACACAGGAGAGGGAGTTATCATAAGAAAAATCAACAAATACGGTGGTCTTAACTTCTGGGATATTGATGAATATCTCTCAAGAGAGACAAGAAATTATGTTCCAAATTTTTTAGCTACAGTATCTATAGTCAGGGAAATGTTAGATAGAGAACATTTTGACTACAGGCACATGGAGTTTGAAATTCTTAGAGTAAACAAACCTGTATCTCTTAGATACATAGCTTCCCTCATTGGATATCCAGTTGACGTTCTAAAAAAGATGAATCCTCACCTAAAAAAAGGCGTAACTCCACCATACGAAGGGGAGTATAACATCTATGTTCCAAAAGGATACAAAGAAACAATAAAAGTTGCCTTAGAAAAATCTACCTTTGAAAAATATCCAGCCCTAAAAGAATATACAGTAAAGAAAGGAGATTCCCTATCTAAGATAGCTAAGAAGTTTGGGACTACTGTTTCTTACTTAAGAAAAGTGAACGATTTAGAAAACAGTATTCTTATTGCAGGCTCTGTTTTAAAAGTTCCTTCTTTCATAATGGCATATCCAGATTACTATGATGGAATTATTGATTTATCTGAAGACGTTATATACACTCCAAAAGGTATTATTTACAAAGTTAAAAGGGGAGACACTTTAGGAAAAATAGCTAAAAAGTTTAGAGTCTCTATTTCTGCGATAAAACGTTGGAACAGAATAAATGGATACATATATCCAAATCAAAGGATTATAATATACAAAAAGGTAAAATACAGAAATATTAATAACAGGGTTGTCATAAAGAGGAACATAGCATATCTTAAGAAAAAAGTAAAAAAGAGAAAGCCCACTTATAGATACATATTTTATAGAGTAAAAAGAGGAGATTCTTTACTGAAAATAGCAAAAAAATATAAAGTAACAGTAAAAGAAATAAAGAAATGGAACCGACTAAACAGTAACGTTATAAAAGTAGGACAGAAAATAACAATAATTAAGAGAACAAATGACGGATAAAATTAAAAAAACTTTCAGAACCCTATTAGAACCCCATAAAATACACAAAAAGTTAGGAGATTTATTAGAGTTTTTAGAGGATATCATTGTCTTAATACTGTTGCTCCTGCTTTTTTTACTGAGTATATACGCCCTTTTTGATATATATGTTTCATTAACACACGTTAAGATAAAAGTTTATGACATAATCCCTAAGTTTATATATCTTTTTATTCTTATTGAGCTTTTTAGATTGACAATTGTATATCTAAAAGAAAGGAGAATAGACACTTCACTTATAGTAAAAACAACTCTGATAGCTGTTTTAAGAGAAATTATTATAAAAGCACCCCACTTCCAGCCTTGGGATTATGTAGGCATTGGATTTCTTACTTTAATACTCGCCTTGATGTATTATGTTCCAAAATACATATTTGTGTCTGAAGCGGAATTTGAACTTAAGAAAAAACCCTTTAAGCTAAAAACAAAAAGGGTAGTAATATCAAAGAAAAGAGGAAAAAATAAGATTTCTCTATGAAAAAGTTTTACGGAAGCTCAGGTTCTTTTCCTGAATACTGGACTGTCAAAAACTTTAAGAAATCCGTATCTGTTATAACAGATTCTGAGAAAAGAGCAAAACTGTTTTATCATGATGCAACAGTGTATGCAAAACATTTCAACAGAAAAATAGATATAGCAATTATACCGTCAGAAACAGATGTGTTAGATATAGACTCTCAAATAAAGAGGAATTATGCTCTATACTGTGCATTAAAAAAAGGAAACTGCATCATTGTTACAGATAAAAACTCCCTTGACATTCCTGTGAGACAGATAAAAGACTTTTTAGACAGCATAATATCTGTTGAAGAAGAAAAGGAGATAGACAGGGAAAAACTTATTGAAAACCTTCTTAGAAATGGTTACATCAGGGAAGATTATGTTGAAAATGTAGGAGAGTTTAGCATAAAAGGAGGCTTTATCTCTATTTATCTTCCTTTTATGGGAATAGTGGAGATTGACCTTTTTGGAGATTTCGTTGAGAACATCTACCTGAAGTCAAAAATTGGAACAAGAAAAAAAATAAAGAAGATAGAAATTATTCCCCTTTATGACTTTCCTGTTGATGTAAACAGGTCTAAGTTTAATCTTGAGTTTGAGCAATTAGGAAAAGCAAAAATTTCAGACTATCTGAAAGAGATTCAAAAGTATTATGTAGATGTATATACAGGGATAGATGGAAAGGTCTATTTTTTTTCAAAAGGAAGTTCTGATTTAGTAGGTAGTATAAAAGAAAAAGGCAATCTTAAAGAGATAAAACTACCTTTAAGACAACCTCTTGTCTTAAAAAATGAAGGTGTGTTCTTTTCCCCTACAGAAGAAAATGTTTTACAGATAGATTTTGAGCCACTGGAAGAAGGAGATTATGTAATTCACGAAGATTACGGGATAGGTATATATAGAGGTATAGAAACAAAAAACATAAAAGGAAAAAATTATGACTTTATGATTTTAGAGTATGCAGGGGGTGAAAAAGTATATCTGTCCTATCTACACTTTGACAAGATACACAGATATAATGCAACAGGAAAAATTCAGTTAGATACGATAGGTGGAACATCCTGGAGAAATCTTAAAAGAAGAGTAAAAAATTCTCTGAAAAAAATCGCCAAACAGTTGGCTAAACTGTATGCAGAAAGACAAAACACGAAAAGAACACCCTATGTGATAGATGACGAAATTATCAGAGAGTTTGAAAGCACATTCCCTTTTGTTGAAACCCCAGACCAGATGAAAGCTATTATAGACATTAAAAAAGATATGGCATCAGATACACCTGTAGAAAGGGTAATATGTGGAGACGTAGGTTTTGGAAAAACAGAGGTTGCCCTGAGAGCCGTATTTATAGCAGTTTTTAATGGTAAACAGGTGGCAGTCTTAACTCCAACAACAGTTCTTTCTCTCCAGCATTACAGAAACTTCAAAGAAAGGTTACAACCTTTTGGTATAACTGTAGAAAACCTGTCAAGATTAAAATCCAAAAAAGAAATTAAAGATATCTTAGAAAAACTAAAAGAAGGACAGATAGATGTGATAATAGGAACCCACAGACTTCTTCAAGACGATGTAAAGTTCAAGAATTTAGGGCTACTTGTTATTGACGAAGAACACAGGTTTGGTGTTAGAGCAAAAGAAAAGATAAGAACAGTAAAGAAAGAGGTAGACACTATCTATCTTTCTGCAACTCCCATTCCCAGAACTCTCAGTATGGCACTTTCTGGTTTAAAAAACATCTCTGTGATAAGAACGCCACCAGAAGGAAGATTAGAGACAAAGACCTATGTTTCTGTTTACTCAGATGAAATTGTTAAAAAAGCTGTTGAGTTTGAGCTGAAGAGAAATGGACAAGTATTTTATCTATTTAACAGAATTGATAAAATTGATGAAAGGGCAGAACATTTAAAAAGTATGTTTCCCCACGCACAGATAGGTGTAGCCCACGGCAGATTAAAGCCAAAGCAGATAGAGAAAACTATATTGGACTTTGTAGAAAAAAAATTTGACATTCTTCTTTCCACCTCAATAATTGAAACAGGCATAGACATACCTTCAGCAAACACACTGATAGTTGAAAGAGCAGACCTTTTTGGTCTTGCACAGCTTTACCATCTGAGAGGAAGAGTGGGAAGGGGAAATCTTCAGGCCTACTGCTATCTTCTTCTCCCTGAAGAGATAACAGATGATGCTCAGAAACGAATAGATGCTATTCTTAGGTTTACCAGACCTGGTTCAGGGCTGAAAATCTCTATTGAAGACATGAGAATAAGAGGAGCAGGAAATATATTGGGCGTTGAGCAGAGTGGTTATCTGAAAGCTGTAGGGTATGAGATGTATGTGAAACTTCTTCAAGAAGTGATAAACGAAGAAACAGGAAGCAAAGAGAAAACACCTATAGTCAGAGTAAATTTGGATAGTTACATTCCAGACAGCTTTATTAAAAATCCTTCAGAAAGAATGAATCTCTACATGATTGTATCTAAAGCAGAAATTTCAGAAATAGAGCAGATAAAAGAACACCTGATGCAGTTTTACTCAGGAATTCCTGAAGCCCTTTCTATATATCTTGACGTTGAAAAATTGAAAAAAGCTATTAAACATAAAGGTATTAAGGAGATAGAGATATCAGAAAATAATGGAACAATAATTTTTGATAGAGAAAATCCACCATCTCCAGAGTTTATAGATAGAATTTTAAAAAGCTTTGAGATAAAGAGACTGTCAGGAAACAGCATTACTATATACCTGAAGAAAGATAAAATAGGTAAGTTAGCTGATATAATTTCTCAGATGTAACTATTCTAATATCTCTACTTTTGCTCCTTCCTTATCTATCTCTAAAACTTTGAAAGATGCATTAATACCGTGGAGAGCAAATCCTTCAACCATTTTCTTACCAATTTCTTCGTAATTTTTGTCTGCCAAGGCAACAATAGAAGGTCCAGCTCCACTTAGGGAAACTCCTAAAGCTCCAGCTTTATAAGCACTTTTTATCACATCATCAAATCCGGGAATGAGTTTTTTTCTGTAAGGCTGATGAAATCTATCTTCCATAGCAATTTTTAGAAAGTCGTATCTTCTGTTTATCAGTGCTGTAAGAAACAAAGATGCCCTCTGAACATTAAATACACCATCCTTCAGAGGTATTTTTTCTGGCAGAACAGAGCGTGCCTTTTCTGTGGAAAGCTCAAAATCAGGAACAGCAACAACAACCTTTATATCTTCAGGGAATGGTATCTTCTGGTAGTATGTTTTACCTTCTGATAAAAGGGCAGTGATAAATCCCCCTTTCCATGCAGGGAGGAGATTGTCTGGATGAGGTTCAAATCTGTAAGCTGTTTCAAAAAACAGCTCATCTGTAAGCTCTGTTTTGCTCACTGTTGCACTGATTAAT